>JBQGFI010000183.1:0-6498 GCA_052040065.1 Marmoricola sp. | reverse complement strand
ATCGCTTCGACCAGGCCCGAGGTCCGCCCCGTGGGGAGATCGATCTGCGTGATGTCCCCGGTGATGACCGCCTTCGACCCGAAGCCGAGGCGCGTCAGGAACATCTTCATCTGCTCCGGCGTCGTGTTCTGCGCCTCGTCGAGGATGATGAAGGAGTCGTTGAGCGTGCGCCCGCGCATGTAGGCCAGCGGCGCCACCTCGATGGTGCCGGCCGCGAGCAGCTTGGGGATCGACTCGGGGTCGATCATGTCGTGCAGCGCGTCGTAGAGCGGGCGCAGGTAGGGGTCGATCTTCTCCGAGAGCGTGCCCGGCAGGAAGCCCAGGCTCTCCCCCGCCTCGACGGCGGGCCGCGAGAGGATGATCCGGTTGACCTTCTTGGCCTGCAGCGCCTGCACCGCCTTGGCCATCGCCAGGTAGGTCTTGCCGGTGCCCGCCGGCCCGATCCCGAAGACGATGGTGTGCTTGTCGATGGCGTCGACGTAGCGCTTCTGGTTCAGCGTCTTGGGGCGGATCGTGCGGCCGCGGTTGGACAGGATGTTGAGCGAGAGCACGTCGGCGGGTCGCTCCGCGGTCTCGGTCTGCAGCATCGCGATCACGCGCTCGACGGTCTCGGGGGTGAGCCCCTGGCCGGTGCGGATGATCGTGACCAGCTCGTCGAGGGCGCGCTCGGCCAGCGCGACGTCGGCCTGCTCGCCGGAGAGCGTCACCTGGTTGCCGCGCACGTGCACGTCGGCGGAGAAGGCCTGCTCCATGCGGCGCAGGTGCTCGTCGGCCGGTCCGAGCAGCGCCACCGGGTTGATGCTCTGCGGGATCGTCACCGTGTGCTGGGTGACGGGCTGCGGGGTGGTGTCGGTGGGGTCGGTCATGGGGCCTACGGAGGGTGCCTTCCGGGAGCGATCAGGACTGGTCAAGCCTACGTGAGCCACAACGCCGGGTCACCCGAGTTGCTTCCCGTGGCTCACCCCGGCGGCCAGGCGAGGTCGCGCCCGCCGAGGACGTGCAGGTGCACGTGGAAGACGCTCTGCCCGGCGGCCTCGCCGGTGTTGAGGACCATCCGGTAGCCCGCGAGCCCCTCGGCCACCGCCACCTCGTGCGCGGTGTCGACCAGCTCGGCGACCAGGCCGGGCTCGGCGTGGGCGAGGGCGGCGGCGTCGGCGTGGTGGGAGGTGGGGACGACCAGCACGTGCGTGGGCGCCTGGGCGTTCACGTCGCGGAAGGCCACGGTGGAGCGGGTGCGGTGGACCACGTCGGCGGGGATCTCCCCGGCCACGATCCTGCAGAAGAGGCAGTCGGCGTCGACAGTCATGGGGCCAGCCTCGCACCTCGACCGTCGGGCGGGTGTCAACCGGCGGCGGGGGTCGTGCGTCCTACTAGCGTGAGGTCCATGGACACCGGCCGCAGCGCCGACGCGTCCGGCACGGCCGGCCCCGGCCTGCTGGAGGAGCTGTACGCCGCCCACTACCGGCGGCTGCTCCGGCTCGCGACGCTGCTGCTCGGCGACGCCGCGCAGGGCGAGGACGTGGTGCAGGACGTCTTCGTCACCGTGCACCGCCGGCGCGCCCGCCTCGCGGACGTCGACGACGTGGCGGCGTACCTGCGGCGCAGCGTGGTCAACGGCGCCCGCTCGGCGCAGCGCCGGCGGGTCGTCGCCCTGCGCCACCGCGAGCGGGCGAGCGACCCCACCGAGGCGCCCCCGCAGGCGTCGGGAGCCGACGCGGCCGTGCTCGACGCCGTGCGCCGCCGCGCGGTGCTCGACGCGGTGGGCCGGCTGCCGCGGCGCCAGCGCGAGGTGGTGGCGCTGCGCTACTACCTCGACCTCTCGGAGCGCGAGATCGCCGAGACCCTCGGGATCAGCGCGGGCGCGGTGAAGACGCACGCCTCCCGAGGGGCCGCCGCCCTGCGGGAGCGGCTGGCTCCGCTCGCCTCGGCCGGGACCGGTCCGCCCGAGCGCCGGCCGACCTACGCTGGAGCCGGGCCCGAGCACCACCAGGAGAGCCGATGAGCACCCGTACCGACGACACCGGTGAGACCCAGGTGCGCCGCTGGCTGCACGACGCCGTCGCCGACGTCGAGCCGTCGCACGACGCGGAGGGGCTGCGCGGCCTCGCCCGCCAGCACTCCCGCGCCCACTGGATCCCGCTCACCGTGGCCGCCGCGATGGCCACCGTGCTCGCGCTGGGGGGCACCGCGTGGCTGGCCGGGCGCACCGGCGGTCCCACGACCGACCCGGTGGTGGCCGGCGAGCCGAGCACCGTCTCGGTGGTCGCCGTCGCCGTCACCCAGTCCCTCGACGGACCCCGCCTGGTGCCCGACCGGCGCACCGTGCCCGCCCTGAGCAGCAACCTGCGCGCCGCGCTCGACGCGACGCTCCACGGCACCCCGCGGGGCGGTGACCAGCGGGTGTGGCCCGACGCTCCCGACATGGACCTCGACCTCGCCGTGGAGGGCGACCTCGTGACCATCGGGCTCACCCCCGACGGCGGCGCGCCCGACGAGGTGCCGCCGCTGCTCCCGCAGGCGCTCGCCTGGACGGTGGCCACCGCCCTCGGCGAGGAGCACCTGGCCGTCGAGATCGGCCTCGGCGGCGACACCGAGACCGTCACGCCCTCGGCCAGCCTCGAGGTGCTGGCCCCGGTCACGATCGAGACGATCGGCGGCGGCGAGCTGGTCGAGTCGCCCTTCACCGTCACCGGCCGGGCCGCCGCCTTCGAGGGCACGGTGACCTGGCAGCTGCTCGAGGGCGGTGCGGTCGTCGAGGAGGGCTTCACCACGGCCGAGGAGTGCTGCGTGCCCTCGCCCTACTCCTTCGAGGTCGAGGCGCCCCCAGGTGCCTACGTGCTGCGCGTCAGCGAGACCGACCCGTCCGGCGGCGAGGGGCGGGCGCCGTACGCCGCGGCCGTGCACCTCACCGTCGACTGACGGGCGCCGCCTCAGGCCCAGCGCGGCGTCTGCGCCAGCAGCACGCTGCAGGCCGCGAGCCCCGCGGTGGAGGTGCGCAGCACGGTGTCGCCCAGCCGGACGACGCGGGCCCCGGCGGCGTCGAGGGTGGTCAGCTCGTCGTCGGCGATCCCGCCCTCGGGACCGACCACGACGAGCAGCGAGCCGTCGACGGGCACCGGCAGCTCGGCGAGCGGCAGCCGCGCCGACTCGTGCAGCACCACGGCCCGGTCGCTCTCGCGCACCAGGGCGACGACGTCGGCGAGCGACGCGGGTCCCTCGACCGCCGGCCAGTGCAGCCGGCGCGCCTGCTTCGCGGCCTCGCGCGCGGTCGTGCGCCACCGGGCCAGCGACTTCTCGGCCCGCTCGCCACGCCACACCGCCACGCAGCGGGAGGCCTGCCACGCGACCACCCGGTCGACGCCCACCTCGGTCAGCGCCTCCACTGCGAGGTCGGCGCGCTCGCCCTTGGGGATCGCCTGCACGACGGTCAGCCGCGGTCGCGGCGCCTCCGCGACGTGCACCTCGCGCACGCGCGCCGTCAGCGCCGCCTTGGACGCCGACTCGACCGTGCCGACCGCGGCCGTGCCGGCGCCGTCGGTCAGCAGCACCTCGTCGGCCTCCCGCAGTCGTCGCACCGCGGCGTGCCGGGCCTCGTCGGGCGCGAGCGCGACGAGCGACCCCGCGGCGACTCCGTCGAGGACCGCGTGGAAGACGGGCAGGCCGGCGCCGAGGGCCGCGCTCACGACGTCCGGCTCACGGGCGGGCGCCTCACTTGAAGGCGTCGCGGAGCCGGCCGAAGACACCCTTGTGCGGCTGCTGGATCCGCCCGTCGGGCGACTCCTCGTGCCGCAGCGCCGCCAGCTCGCGCAGCAGCTCGGACTGGCGGTCGTCGAGTCGCGAGGGCGTCTCGACCTCGACGGTCACGACGAGGTCGCCCCGCACCTGCGAGCGCAGGCTCGGGATGCCGCGACCGCGCAGCACCCGCTCGGTGCCGGACTGCGTGCCGGCGGCGATGTCGAGGTCGACCCACAGCTCCAGGTCGGAGTCGGCGTCGGCGACGTCGGCCTCCAGCAACGGCAGCCGGATCTCGGTGCCGAGCGCGGCCGCGGTCATCGGCACGCTCACGCGGCAGCGCAGGTCGTTGCCGTCGCGCGTGAAGATCTCGTGCGGCAGCACCTGGACCTCGACGTAGAGGTCACCGGCCGGGCCGCCGCCGGGCCCGATCTCGCCCTCGCCGGGCAGCTGCACCCGGGTGCCGGTGTCGACACCACCGGGGATCTTCACGCTCAGCGTGCGGCGCGAGCGCACCCGGCCGTCGCCGGAGCACTCCCGGCAGGGCTCGGGGATGATCTCGCCGTAGCCCCGGCAGGCCGAGCAGGGCCGCAGCGTGCGCACCTCGCCGAGGAAGGACCGCTGCACGTGCTGCACCTCGCCGCGGCCGTGGCAGGTCTCGCAGGTGACGGGTCGCGACCCCTCGGCCGCCCCGCTGCCCTGGCAGACGCCGCACAGCACCGCGGTGTCGACCTTCAGCTCGTGGGTGACGCCGAAGGCCGCCTCGGCGAGGTCGACCTCCATCCGCACCAGCGCGTCCTGCCCGCGGCGCGCACGGGGACGCGGACCGCGACCCTGCGGGCCGCCGGCGCCGCCGAAGAAGGCGTCCATGATGTCGGTGAAGGAGAAGCCGGCCCCCTGGCCCGCTGCCGCGCCACCGCGGCCGAAGGGATCACCGCCGAGGTCGTACATCCGGCGCTTCTCGGGGTCCGAGAGCACCTCGTAGGCCGCCGAGACCTCCTTGAAGCGCTCCTGCGTGGCGGGGTCGGGATTGACGTCGGGGTGCAGCTGGCGCGCCAGCCGGCGGTAGGCCTTCTTGATGTCGTCGGCACCCGCGTCGCGGGAGACGCCGAGGATCTCGTAGGGGTCCTGGCTCACGTGTGCTCTCTTCGGGATCTGGTGCGGTCTGGTCGGGGAGGCGCGCTCACGCCTGGTCGAGGATCGTGGAGACGTAGCGGGCGACGGCGCGCACGGCGGCCATCGAGCCGGGGTAGTCCATGCGGGTGGGGCCGACGACGCCGAGCGAGCCGACGACCTCCTGCCCGGGTCCGTACCCGGTCGCGACGACCGAGGTCGTCGCGAGCTCCTGGTAGGGGCCCTCGTGCCCGATCCGCACCGTGACGGCGTCGGGCGAGGTCGACTCGCCGAGCAGCTTCAGCAGCACGACGTGCTCCTCCAGCGCCTCCAGCAGGGGCTTGATGGCGACGTCGAAGCCGTCGCCGAAGCGCGCGAGGTTGGCGGTGCCGCCGACGACGACGCGCCCCTCGGAGGCCTCCTGCGACATCGCCTCGACCAGCGTGGCGCCGATCAGCGCCACGTGGGTGCGCTCGTCGCGGTCGACCTGCTCGGTCAGGTCGCCGAGCGCCGCGGCGGCGTCGCTGAGCCGCTGGCCGACGGCCGCGACGTTGAGCCGCGAGCGCAGTGCCGCCAGCGACTCCGGCGCCAGCTCCTCGGGCAGCTCCACCACGCGCTGCTCCACCCGGCCCGTGGAGAGGATCAGCACGAGCAGCACCCGGGTGCTGGTGAGCGAGACCAGCTCGACGTGGCGCACCGTGGAGCGCACCAGCGAGGGGTACTGCACGATCGCCACCTGCTGGGTGAGCTGCGCCAGCAGCCGCACGGAGCGGGTGATCACGTCGTCGAGGTCGTGGGCCCCCTCGAGGAAGCGCGAGATGGCCCGGCGCTCGGCGCTCGACATCGGCTTGACCTCGGTGAGCCGGTCGACGAAGAGCCGGTAGCCCTTGTCGGTCGGGACGCGCCCGGCACTGGTGTGGGGCTGGGCGATGAGCCCCTCCTCCTCCAGCACCGCCATGTCGTTGCGGACCGTGGCCGGCGAGACGCCGAGCCGGTGGCGCTCGACGAGCGCCTTGCTGCCCACCGGCTCGCGCGTGGCCACGTAGTCCTCGACGATGGCGCGCAGCACCGCGAGGCGCCTGGCGTCACTCATCGGCCCTCCCTGGGTGCGTGTACGTCGTGCTGCAGAACCGGTCGCGGCCACTCACGTTGGCACTCCCGGGCTCGGAGTGCCAAGTCTACGCGCCGACTCGTAGGCTCCCAGGGTGCCCGAGACCACACCCGCCACCACCCTCACCGAGGTCGCCGAGCGGGTCTGGGTGGTGCGGCACCCGTGGTTCGACGTCAACGTCACCGCCGTCGAGGGCGAGCGCGGCCTGCTGCTGGTCGACACGCACGCGTCGTCGCGGGCCTTCGGCGAGGTGCTCGACACCGTGCGCCGCGCGACGCGGGCGCCCCTCGTCGAGGTGGTCAACACCCACGTGCACCTCGACCACGTGCTCGGCAACGCTGCCGCGCGGGAGGCCGGGTCCGACGTCGTGGTCACCGCGCACGAGCAGGCGGCCGACGACTTCGTCGTCCACCTGGAGGAGCAGCGTCGGCGCGCCGCCTCGGCCGACGGACCGCGGGACCCCGAGGTCGCGGCCACCGAGCCCTCGCCGCCCGACCGCACCTTCTCCTCGGTGGCGGTCGTCGACCTCGGCGACCGCGCCG
>JBQGFI010000182.1:0-4379 GCA_052040065.1 Marmoricola sp. | reverse complement strand
ACGACCAGCAGCACCAGCAGCGGGTACGGCGCCTCCCCCGGCCAGGCCAGCACCACGGTCCAGACGGTGACGATCGCGCCGGTGATGCCCAGGACCAGCGTGGAGCGGTGCCACGGGTGCCGCCCGACGACCAGGCCGAGCACCGGGCCCGTGACCATCACGGCCACGACCATCAGCGAGAGCAGCACCCCGGCCGAGGTCGGGCTCTGGCCCTCCCCGCGCCCCAGGAAGGGGTAGCCCCACAGCAGCGCCATCGTGGTGGAGCTGAACTGGGTCACGAAGTGCATCCAGAAGCCGAGCCGGGTGCCCGGGTGGGCCCACGACGCGGCCAGGCTCTCCCGCACCGTCCCGAGGGTGAGCCGCGCCCCGCGCAGGTTGCGGCCGTCGGGGGTGTCGTGGAGCACCACGAGCAGGGCGACCGCCAGCACCACGCCGATCGCGGCGGCCAGCAGGTAGGAGCGGGTCCACCCGAGGTGGGCCAGCGCCCACGTCATCGGCACCGCGGCCGCCAGCGCCCCGATCTGGCCCGAGACCGCCGTCAGCTGGGTGACCAGCGGGATCCGCCGCGCCGGGAACCAGCTCGACACCAGCCGCAGCAGGCAGATGAAGGTCATCGCGTCGCCCACGCCCACCAGGCCGCGCGCGGCCAGCCCGGCGGCGTACGACGGGGCGAGCGCGAAGGCCACCTGCCCGAGCGTGAGCAGGGCGAGCCCGCCCGTCATCACGCTGCGCGAGCCGAAGCGGTCGACGAGCAGCCCGACCGGGACCTGCATCGCGGCGTACACCAGCAGCTGGAGCATGGTGAAGGTCGCCAGCTGGGCGGCGGTGATGTCGAAGCGGTCGGCCGCCACGAGCCCGGCCACGCCGAGTGAGGAGCGGTGGAAGACGGCGAGCACGTAGACCGCGAGACCGACGCCCCAGACCAGCCAGGCGCTGCGCCGCCGTGTTGGTTTCACTGGTCGGATCGTACGCTTCGTGCCACCCTCGATCCTGCCCGGTCTCGGGCCGATCACCGACCTCGGAGGACCCTCGATGCGCACCCTGATCCGTCTGGCCGCCCTCGGCCTGGCCGCCGCCACCCTCACCGCCTGCGGCGGCAGCGAGAGCAGCGCCTACTGCGACCAGCTGCGCGACAGCAAGGCGCTCTTCGAGAACTTCGACAGCAGCAGCCCGGACCCGGCGCAGCTCGACCAGGCCTTCGACCGCTTCCGCGAGCTGGCCGAGGAGGCTCCCGAGGCCGTCGCCGGCGACTGGGAGACCCTGGAGACCGCGATCGCCACCGTCGAGGACGCGCTCGCCGAGGCCGGCATCGAGATGTCGGACCTCGCGGGCATGCAGAACGGCGACATCCCCGAGGGCGTCGACATGGCCAAGCTCGCCGAGCTCGGCCCCAAGCTGGAGTCGCTCGGCGACGAGAAGTTCACCGAGGCGGGCGACAACATCGAGAAGCACGCCAAGGACGAGTGCGACGTCGACCTCAGCGCCTGAGCCGTCGGCTCAGCGGGTCGCCTCGATCATCTGACGCAGCTCCTTCTTCAGCTCGCTGATCTCGTCGCGCAGCCGGGCCGCGAGCTCGAACTGCAGCTCGGCCGCGGCGGTGTGCATCTGCTCGGTGAGCTGCTGCACCAGCTCGGCCAGGTCGCCCGCGGGCATGAGCTCGGCGTCCGGCACGTTCTCCCGGCGCTCGCGCGCGCTCGCGGTGTCGAGCTTGGACAGCCCGGGGACGGGAGCCTTGCGGCTCTTGTCACCCCGCGCGCCGGTGCCCTGCCAGGTCGCGAGCCGCTCCTGGGTGGTCTCGTCCTCGCGGGCGAGCATCTCGGTGATGTCGGCGATCTTCTTGCGCAGCGGCTGCGGGTCGAGGCCGCGCTCGGTGTTGTAGGCGACCTGCTTCTCCCGGCGACGGTTGGTCTCGTCGATCGCGAGCTCCATCGACGGGGTGACCCGGTCGGCGTACATCACGACCTGACCGGAGACGTTGCGGGCGGCGCGGCCGATGGTCTGGATCAGCGACTTGTCGGAGCGCAGGAAGCCCTCCTTGTCGGCGTCGAGGATCGCGACGAGCGAGACCTCCGGGAGGTCGAGGCCCTCGCGCAGCAGGTTGATGCCGATGAGCACGTCGTACTCCCCCAGCCGCAGGTCGCGGAGCAGCTCGATGCGCTTGAGGGTGTCGACCTCGGAGTGCAGGTAGCGGCAGCGCACGCCGTTGTCGAGCAGGTAGTCGGTGAGGTCCTCGGACATCTTCTTGGTCAGCGTGGTGACCAGGACGCGCTCGTTGCGCTCGACCCGGGTGCCGATCTCGCTCATCAGGTCGTCGATCTGCCCCTTGGTCGGCTTGACCACCACCTCGGGGTCGATCAGGCCGGTGGGGCGGATGATCTGCTCGACGACGTGGTCGACGCCGCCGACCTTGGCCAGCTCGTAGTCCCCCGGGGTGGCCGAGAGGTAGATCGTCTGGCCGATCCGGTCGAGGAACTCCTCCCAGCGCAGCGGACGGTTGTCCATCGCGCTGGGGAGCCGGAAGCCGTGGTCGACCAGGTTGCGCTTGCGCGACATGTCGCCCTCGTACATGCCGCCGATCTGCGGCACCGCCACGTGGGACTCGTCGACCACGAGCAGGAAGTCCTCGGGGAAGTAGTCGAGCAGGCAGTTGGGAGCGCTGCCGCGGGCGCGACCGTCGATGTGCATCGAGTAGTTCTCGATGCCCGAGCACGACCCGACCTGCCGCATCATCTCGATGTCGTAGGAAGTGCGCATCCGCAGTCGCTGCGCCTCGAGCAGCTTGCCCTGCCGCTCGAAGAGCGCGACCTGCTCCTCCAGCTCGGCCTCGATGCCGGCGATGGCGCGCTCCATGCGGGCCGGTCCGGCGACGTAGTGGGTGGCGGGGAAGACGTAGATCTCCTGGTCCTCGGTGAGGATCTCGCCGGTGACGGCGTGCAGCGTCTGCAGCCGCTCGATCTCGTCGCCGAAGAACTCCACGCGGACCGCGTGCTCCTCGTAGACCGGGAAGATCTCCAGGGTGTCGCCGCGCACCCGGAAGGTGCCGCGGGTGAAGGAGAGGTCGTTGCGGGTGTACTGGATCTCGACCAGGCGACGCAGCACCGAGTCGCGGTCCATCTCCGCGCCCACGCGCATCCGCAGCATCCGGTCGACGTACTCCTGCGGCGTGCCGAGACCGTAGATGCAGGAGACGGTGCTGACGACGATCACGTCGCGCCGGGTGAGCAGGCTGTTGGTCGCCGAGTGGCGCAGCCGCTCGACCTCCTCGTTGATCGAGGAGTCCTTCTCGATGTAGGTGTCGGTCTGAGGCACGTAGGCCTCGGGCTGGTAGTAGTCGTAGTAGGAGACGAAGTACTCGACGGCGTTGTCGGGGAAGAGCTGGCGCAGCTCGTTGGCGAACTGCGCGGCGAGCGTCTTGTTGGGCTGCATCACCAGCAGCGGGCGCTGCAGCTGCTCGGCCACCCAGGCGACCGTCGCGGTCTTGCCGGTGCCGGTCGCGCCGAGGAGCACGACGTCCTGCTCGCCGCCCTGGATCCGCTTGGCGATCTCCGCGATCGCCGCCGGCTGGTCACCGGCCGGCTGGTAGTCCGACTGCACGTCGAACGGCGCCACACGGCGCTCGAGATCGGTCACTGGGCGCATGCCCCGAGCCTACGGGCGAGGTCCGACAACCCGGCTCTGACACCATGGCCCGCGTGCAGCGCCGCGACCTCCCCCTGATCAACACCGCGCACCCGGCGTTCACGTGGGCCAAGCGCACCGTCGGGGTCGTCTTCGGCGTCCCGCTGCTCGTCGCGGTCGCGATGAGCCTCGTCGACTCCTACCGGCGGCGGGGCAAGAAGCCCAAGCCGTTCCCGACCCGCACGGCCGCCGACACCCAGGTGGGCGGGGGCACGGTCACGACCTACACCTTCGGCCAGGACCTCTACGACGACATGCTGCGCGCCATCCGCGGCGCGCAGCGGCAGATCCTGCTCGAGACCTACATCTGGAAGGCCGACGCGGTCGGGCAGCGCTTCAAGCAGGCGCTGGTCGAGGCGGCCGACCGCGGGGTCGAGGTCCGGGTCATCTACGACTCCTTCGCCAACCTGGTCGTGCGCCCCGGCTTCAAGCGCTTCCCGCCCGGCATCAAGGTGCTCGCCTACCCGGTGTACGGCGCCGGGTGGCGCTTCTTCGACCTCTCGCGCTACGGCCGCGACCACCGCAAGCTCCTCGTCGTCGACGACGAGGTCGGCTTCGTCGGCGGCTACAACCTCGGCTCGGCCTACGCCACCGAGTGGCGCGACACCCACTGCCGGATCACCGGCCCGGGCGTCGGCGACCTCACGCGGGCCTTCGCCGACTTCTGGAACCTCCACCGCGAGAAGCGGCTGCGCCGCAGC
>JBQGFI010000181.1:0-7920 GCA_052040065.1 Marmoricola sp. | reverse complement strand
CTGATGGCCGGGCACGAGCTGGTGACCGAGGGCTTCCGCGAGGGCCAGGTCGGCTCCTCGGCGATGCCGCACAAGATGAACACCCGCTCCTGCGAGCGCGTCAACGGCCTGGCCGTGGTGCTGCGCGGCCAGCTGAGCATGGTCGGCGAGCTCGCCGGTGACCAGTGGAACGAGGGTGACGTCTCGTGCTCGGTGGTGCGTCGCGTCGCCCTGCCCGACGCGTTCTTCGCCGCCGACGGTCTCTTCCAGACCTTCCTGACCGTGCTCGACGAGTTCGGCGCCTTCCCCGCGGTGATCCAGCGCGAGCTCGACCGCTACCTGCCCTTCCTCACCACCACCAAGGTGCTGATGGCCGCGGTGCGCCACGGCACCGGGCGCGAGCAGGCCCACGAGGCGATCAAGGAGCACGCGGTCGGGGTGGCGCTGCGGATGCGCGAGGGCCAGGCCGACAACGACCTCTTCGACCGGCTGGCCGCCGACGACCGGCTCGGCCTGGACCGCGAGGCGCTCGACGCGGCCGTCTCCGACCCGCTGGGGTTCACCGGCGCCGCCCGCTCGCAGGTGGCCGCGGTGTGCCGCCGGGTCGAGAGCCTGCTCGCCGACGAGCCCGAGGCGGCGGCGTACACGCCGGGCGCGATCCTCTCGGCGCGCCGCACTTCCTCCGGCCCGGACCGTTGTGCCGGAGGGTCGTGCGGATCTAGGTTCAGCGCAGCGTCGTGCGTCCTCGCCGACCGCCACGATCTCGGAGGAACCGCATGCGCCCGTCCCGTCCCCTCGCCGTCGCCGCCACGGCGGTGCTCACCTCGCTCGCCCTCGTCGGGGGTGCCGTGCCCGCCGAGGCCAAGCCCGGCCGCGACCGGTTCGCCTGGGTGCCGGCCGAGCCCGCCGTGGTGACCCAGTCGCAGCAGCTGCGCAAGGCGGTCACGCCCGCGGGGGTCAAGCAGCACCTGCGGGCGCTGCAGCGCGTCGCGGACGCCAACGGCGACACCCGCGCCTCCGGCACCCCCGGGTACGCCGCCTCGCGCGACTACGTGGTCACCAAGCTGCGGCGGGCCGGCTACCGGCCCACGGTGCAGAGCTTCCCCTTCGTCTTCTTCGACGAGACCACGCCCACCGAGCTCGAGCGCATCGCGCCGACGCCCAAGGACTACGTCGACGGCCAGGACTACGTCGTCATGGAGTACTCCGGCAGCGGTGACGTCACCGGCGGCGTGGTGGCCGTCGACACCGACCTGACCGCGACCGCCACGAGCTCGAGCGGCTGCGAGGCGGCGGACTTCGCGGGCTTCCCCGCGGGCTCGATCGCGCTGATGCAGCGCGGCTCGTGCGCCTTCGCCGACAAGGTGGCCAACGCCGCCGCGGCCGGCGCGACGGCCGCGATCGTCTTCAACCGCGGCGTCGACGTCGACGGTGACCCCGGCTCGACGGTCCTCAACGGCACCCTCGGCGAGCCCGGCGCCAGCCCCGCGGTCGGCACCAGCTTCGCCGCCGGCGTCGAGCTCGGCGGCACCGCCGGCACGACCGCGCGGGTGAAGGCCGACGTCGTCACCGAGGAGCGCACCACCTGGAACGTCTTCGCCGAGACTGCCGGTGGCCGGGCGGGCAACGTCGTCATGGCCGGCGCCCACCTCGACAGCGTCACCGAGGGGCCCGGCATCAACGACAACGGCTCGGGCTCCGCCGCCATCCTCGAGGTCGCCGAGCAGCTGGGCCGGGTCTCGCCGAGCCGGCTGCGCAACAAGGTGCGCTTCGCGTGGTGGGGCGCGGAGGAGAACGGCCTGCTGGGCGCCTACCACTACGTCGAGGACCTCGTCGACAGCAACCCCCGCGCGCTCTCCGACATCGCGGCGTACCTCAACTTCGACATGGTCGGCTCGCCCAACTTCGCGCGCTTCGTCTACGACGGTGACAACTCCACCGGCCAGGGTGCGGAGGGTCCGGCCGGCTCGGCCCAGCTGGAGCGGCTCTTCAACGGCTACTTCCGCAGCAAGTCGCTGGCCACCGCCCCGACCGCCTTCGACGGCCGCAGCGACTACGGCCCCTTCATCGAGAACGGCGTCGCGGCCGGCGGTCTCTTCACCGGCGCCGAGGGCGTCAAGACCGAGCGCGAGGCGCTGGTCTTCGGCGGCACGGCGGGCGAGCCGTACGACGCCTGCTACCACGAGGCCTGCGACGACCTCGGCAACCTCAGCGGGCAGGCGCTCGACGAGATGTCCGACGCGATCGCGCACGCCGTCTGGACGCTGGCGCGCAGCACCCGTCTGCTCGGTGAGGGCACCGCCCGCACGGCCGCCGACCACCGCACCATGCGTGGTCAGGCTGTCCAGGGCGACCCGCACGCCTCTCGACAGTGAGGGGCTTTTGCTGCCATCGTGAAAGAAGTTCCCCGTAGGTACTGGTGCAAATCGGACAAAGTGACCTATGGTGGAGATGTGGCCGGACCGCCGGGGTCTGGCAACTCAAGGGGAGGGAAACCCGCATGAAGATCAAGAGCCGTGGCATCCGTGGCGCTCTGCTGGCCGTCACCGTCGCCGTCGCCGTGTCCGCTGTGCCCGCGACCGTCGGTGCTGCCGACGCCGCGCCGAAGGCGCCCAACAAGGCGATCCTGAAGGCCATCCTCTGAGCTGCTGCTGACCACACCAGCTTCTCTGACGGGGGGCGTGCCGAGCAGGCACGCCCCCCGTCGCACGTCCGGGACCGGGCGCCGAGGGGCAGCCTCTACGCTGACCGGGTGCTGCACATCCCGCCCGCGCCGCAGGTCCCCGGCGCCGTCCACCTCCACTCGGGCAAGGTGCGCGACCTCTACCGCCTGGAGGAGGGCCCCCACGCCGGCCGCCTGCTGATGGTGGCCAGCGACCGGATCTCCGCCTACGACCACGTGCTGGCGACGCCGATCCCCGACAAGGGCGAGATCCTCACCCGGATGTCGCTGTGGTGGTTCGACCGGCTGCGCGACCTGGTGCCCCACCACGTGATCTCCACCGACGTGCCCGAGGTCGTGCGCGGCCGCGCGGTGGTGTGCGAGGAGCTCGCGATGCTGCCCGTGGAGTGCGTCGCGCGCGGCTACCTCACCGGCTCGGGCCTGAGCGACTACGAGGCCACGGGCGCGGTCTGCGGCGTGGCGCTGCCCGCCGGGCTGACGGAGGCCAGCCGGCTGCCCGAGCCGGTCTTCACCCCCGCCACCAAGGCCGCGCTGGGCGACCACGACGAGAACGTCAGCTTCGAGCGCGTCGCCGCCGACATCGGGGTCGAGAGCGCCGAGGAGCTGCGCGAGCTCACCCTGGTCGTCTACGCCCGCGCCGAGGAGGTCGCCCGCGAGGCCGGCCTGCTGCTCGCCGACACCAAGCTGGAGTTCGGCACCCGCACCGACGCCTCGCTGGGCGAGCCCGGCACCGTCGTGCTCGGCGACGAGGTGCTCACCCCCGACTCCAGCCGCTACTGGCCGGCCGACGACTGGCAGCCCGGCCGGGTGCAGGCCTCCTACGACAAGCAGGTCGTGCGCAACTGGCTCACCTCCGCGGAGAGCGGCTGGGACCGGCACGGCACCGAGCCGCCGCCCGCGCTGCCCGCCGAGGTGGCCGAGCGCACCCGGGCGCGCTACGTCGAGGCCTACGAGCGCCTCACGGGAGAGGAGTTCTCGTGACCTCCGACTGGCGCGGAGCCTCCGCGACCCTGCTCTACGACGTGCCGCCCGCGGTGGCGGCGGCGTACCTCGCCGACCCGGTGCACCGCCCGGAGTGGCAGTCCTCGCTGCGCCGGGTCGAGGTGCTCGACCCGGGCGAGCCCCACGCGGGGCAGCGCTGGCGCGACGTCACCGCCGTCGGCCTGGTCGCCGAGATGTGCACCACGGCGTACGTGCCGGGGGCGGGGTGGGCCGCGACCGGGCGGTGGCGCGCGATCAGCGCCGACCTCACCCTGCTGCTCGAGCCGCACGGCAGCGGCGCCCGGGTGTCGGTGACCTTCGCGATCCTCGGTCGCGGGGCGCTGTCCCCGCTGCTGCGGGCCGCGACGTACGCCGCCCTCCCCGCCGTGCGCGGCGACCTCGCCCGCGCGGGTCGGATCCTCTCGGAGAGGGAGCACCGGTGAGGCGCACGCTGCTGGTCGTGCTGGCCGTCGTGATCTTCCTGACCGGGCTGCTCTGGACGCTCCAGGGCCTGGGCTACGTCGGCGGCAGCCCGATGACGGGCCGCTCGGTGTGGGCGGTCGTCGGTCCGGTCGTGGCCGGCTTCGGGGTCGCGCTCGGCTTCGTGGCCGTGCGCGGACCCCGCTGAGCGTCGTCCCCTAGAGCTCGGGCTCGCGCCAGGCCAGCTGCACCACGTCGGTGCCGCGGTCGCGGGTGATCAGCTGGGCCCGGCCGGGTCCGGCCTTGCGGGGCTTGGCGGTGCCCACCAGCTGACCCTCCTGCGGGTCGCCGGAGAGCAGCACGCCGGGCATCGCCAGCTCGCGCAGCGACTGGATGACCGGCTCGTAGAGCGCCCGCGACGCGCCGCCGGAGCGGCGGGCGACGACGAGGTGGAGGCCGACGTCGCGCGCCTGGCCGAGCAGCGGCACCAGCGGTGCGAGCGGCGACGTGGTGCCCGTGACGACGAGGTCGTAGTCGTCGACCACGATGAAGACGTCGGCACCGGTCCACCAGGAGCGGTCGCGCAGCTGCTGGGGCGTGATGTCGCTGCCGGGCAGCCGCTTCTGCAGCCACTGCGCCAGGCCGCCGATCTGCTCCTCGGTCTGCTTGGCGTTGGTGAGGTAGCCGACCTGGTACTCCTCGGGCACCTCGCCCAGCAGCGAGCGGCGGTAGTCGACGGTGAAGACCTGGGCCTGCTTCGGGGTGCGGGTCCGCATCACCTCGTGCAGGTAGCTGCGCAGCAGCGCGCTCTTGCCGGAGCGCGAGTCACCGAAGACCAGCAGGTGGGGCTCGTTGTCGACGTCGAGCCCGACCGGGGCGAGGTCCTTCTCGTCCAGGGCCAGGTAGAGCCGGGGCGAGCCGAGCCCGTGGCGCTGCTCGGCGAGGGCGAGCACGTCGGCGAGGTCGATGCGCTCCGGGAGCAGCCGCAGCTTGGGGCCCTCGGGACCCTGCCAGGCCTTGCGGCTGCGCTCGACGAGGTCGTCGATCCCGGCACCGAGGTCGAGCGCGTCCTGCCGGGCGTCGACGCGGGGCAGGCCGGCCAGGAAGTGCAGCTTGCCGCCCCAGCGCTGCACGATGCCTCGTCCGGGACGGCCGCTGGGCACCAGCTGGGCCACCTTGCGGTCGATCTCGGAGTCGAGCGGGTCGCCCAGCCGCAGCTCGAGCCGGTTGCCGAAGAGGTCGCGGATCGCGGCGCGGTAGTCGGACCACCGGCTGGCCGCGGTGAGCAGGTGCAGGCCGAAGGTGAGCCCGCGCTGCGCCAGCACCTGCAGGCTCATCTCGAGGTCGTCGAAGTCGGAGCGCAGCGTGCTCCACCCGTCGACCACGAGGAAGACGTCGCCGTAGCCGTCGTCGGCGGTGCCCTCGGCCCGGCGCCGCCGGTAGGTCTCGATCGAGTCGATGCCCTGGGAGCGGAAGTAGCGCTCGCGCTTGTCGACGATGCCCGTGACCTCGGCGAAGGTGCGGCGCACCACGTCGGGCTCCGAGCGGGTGGCCACGCCGGCGACGTGGGGCAGCCCGGCGAGCGGGGCGAAGGTGCCGCCGCCGAAGTCGAGCACGTAGAACTGCGACTCGCGGGGCGTCGTCGCCAGGGCGACGCCCGTGACCAGGGTGCGCAGCAGGGTGCTCTTGCCGCTGCGCGGCCCGCCGACGACCGCCACGTGACCGCCGGCGCCGGTGAGGTCGGCCTCCAGCACGTCGCGACGCTGCTCGCGCGGCCGGTCGACGATGCCGAGGGGCACGACCAGGCCCCCACGGGCGCGCCAGGCCGGCGAGTGCAGGCCGTGCTCGGCGTCGGCCGTCAGGTCGGGCATCAGCTGGTCGAGGGTCTCGGGCTGCTCCAGCGGCGGCAGCCACACCTGGTGGGCCTCCGGTCCCTGACCGACCATGGTGTCGACGGCGATGTCCAGGATCGAGCGGCTGTCGGTGGTCTCCTGCGGGGCGACCACCAGGTCGGCCGCCTGCTGCTGCTCCACGGCGGCGCGCGGCGGCAGCACGTGCCCGGTGGTGAAGGGCAGGATCGCGGTCTGCCCGGTGCCGCCGCTGCCCTTGCGGCGGGCGCGGCGCGGGGGCGGGCCGGAGACGTAGCTGGCCTTGAAGCGCAGCAGCGTGGCCTGGTCGGGCTTGAGGTAGCCCAGGCCCGGCACGGGGGGCAGCTCGTAGGCGTCGGGCACGCCGATCACGGCGCGCGACTCCTGTCCCGAGAAGGTCCGCAGACCCACGCGGTAGGACAGGTGGCTCTCCAGACCCCGCAGTCGTCCCTCCTCCAGCCGCTGGCTGGCGAGCAGCAGGTGGATGCCGAGCGAGCGCCCCAGCCGACCGATCGCGACGAAGAGCTCGATGAAGTCGGGCTTGGCCGAGAGCATCTCGGAGAACTCGTCGACGCAGATGAAGAGGCTCGGCATCGGGGCGAGGTCGGCCCCGGCCGCCCGGGCCTTCTCGTAGTCGCGCAGGGAGGCGTAGTTGCCCGCGGCGCGCAGCAGCTCCTGGCGACGGACCATCTCGCCGGAGAGCGCGTCCTGCATCCGGTCGACCAGGGTCAGCTCGCCCTCGAGGTTGGTGATCACCGCCGAGACGTGCGGGGCCTCGGAGAGCCCCGCGAAGGTGGCACCGCCCTTGAAGTCGACCAGCCCCATGGTGAGCGTCTCGCTGGAGTGCGTCGCGAGCAGGCCCAGCACCAGGGTGCGCAGGAACTCGGACTTGCCGGAGCCGGTCGCGCCGATCACGAGGCCGTGGGGGCCCATGCCCTGCTGGGCCGACTCCTTGATGTCGAGGTGGATCGGCTGGCCGTTGTCGCCCACGCCGATCGGGACGCGCAGCCGGTCGCGCGCGGGTCGCGGCGTCCAGGCCTGGGCCAGGTCGAGGTCGTGCACGTCGCCGAGACCGAGGAGGTCGAGCAGCTCGGGCGTGGCCTTGGTGGGGTCCTCCCGCGCGGGCCCCTCCTGCGCCTCCAGCGGCGCGAGCCGCCGGGCGAAGGCCTCCGCGGCGGCGGTCGACATCTGGTCGCCCGCGGCGCGGGCGGGCTGCTCGCGCAGGCGCACCGCGGTCAGCGGCACCCGTCCGCTCGGCAGCACCGCCGGCTCCAGGTGCAGCCGGAGCCGGGTCGGGTCGTCGAGCTCGCCCCACGAGGCGGGCAGCTCGAGCACGGTGACCCCGGCCAGGCCCTCGTCGGGCAGCACGCTGTTGCCCGGCGGGAGCGTGACGCCGTCGACGACCAGCACCAGGTGGGGGGTCGTGTCGCGGGGCTCGTAGGAGAAGCGCGGCCGGTCGCGCACGTCCTTGGGGAGCATCTCGAAGAGGTCCGGGAGCGAGTCGCTCACCATGCGGCTGCGTCCGAGCGCGTCGTGCTGCTCGGGGCTGTGGGCGTGCGGCAGCCACTTGACCCACTCCCACTGGGGGAGCGCGTCGGGCGACGCCAGCACGGCGACCATGACGTCGTCGGGGGTGTGCGCCGCGG
The DNA here is from genome assembly GCA_052040065.1 of Marmoricola sp. Classification (GTDB taxonomy): domain Bacteria; phylum Actinomycetota; class Actinomycetes; order Propionibacteriales; family Nocardioidaceae; genus Marmoricola. Next base: position 343 of record JBQGFI010000181.1, on the reverse strand, counting down.
TCGCCGAGCACACGGTGGCCCGGGCGAGGGCGCGGGCACGGTCGGCGTCGCCGGTGACCTCGATGCGGCTGAAGGCGCCCAGCTTGAGCGCGGCGGGCAGGTCGGGCTGGACCCGGTGCACGGCGATCAGCCGGTGCAGCGCCGAGGCCGAGACCGGGTCGAGCTGGTCGATGGGCGCGGTCTCGGGTGCGACCAGCTGCAGGGCGAGCTCCTGCGGCGCGACGCCGTAGCGGACCTGCAGGAACTCCGGGTCGTGGCGGCCCCCCACCCACACCCCGGTGGGGTCCACGGCCAGCCCGGGGCGCGCCAAGGGGTCGGGGGAGCCCCCCGTGAGGCTGGGGCG
>JBQGFI010000180.1:0-2657 GCA_052040065.1 Marmoricola sp. | reverse complement strand
CTCCCGACCAGCGCCTCCAGGCACGACGCGCAGATCTCCTTGACCACCGCGGTGGTGATCGGCAGCCAGGGGATCACCTGTCGCAGCAACGTGGTGAAGCCGAACAGCGAGCTGCCGGAGAAGTTGGACCCGAACCCGACGAACGAGTCCACCTTCGCCGCGCCGCCGAGGAACTTGAGGTACCACGCGGCGTTCACCGTGCCTCCCGAATGACCGACGAGGTCCACCTCCGCGGCACCGGTGGCCGCCAGCACCCGGTCCACGAAGGCGCTCGTCTGGCGCGCGCCGTCGCGGATCGGACCCAGTCCGGCGGCGAGGTCGCCCAGGACGGTCTGGCCGTAGGTGAAGGAGAAGACGCAGTAGCCGGCCGAGGCGAGCGCCGGCCCCTGGTAGAACCAGTTGGTGTAGCGCTGGCCGCCGAGCCCGTGCAGCAGCACGACGGGGCGCGGGTGGGCCGGGCCGGGCCGGCACCCCCAGTCGTTGAAGCCCGACGAGGGGGCCGACGAGGTGGCCGCCGAGGCAGCGGGTGTGGTGGCCGCCGGAGCCACGACCGCAGGCCCGAGCGCCATGCCGGTGAGAGCCACGGCGGCGACCGCGACCCGCGCGACCAGCCGGGAGACGGGTCCCCGCCCCGGGGCGGTCACCGTCCGCCCGTCGTGCGCAGCGGCGCGGGGAGCGCGAGCTTGCACCACATCGCGGGCGGTGCCTGGGGGTCGAGCGCCCGGCGGATCAGCGTGGTCACGTTCGGGCTGACGGCCATCGCCAGGTGGCCGCTCAGGTCGAGGGGGCAGACGTTCTGGAGCACGATGTTGGTCACGCCGGGCTCGTCGATGCGCCCGCTCGTGTAGGGCGTCACGATCGAGTCGTACCTGCTCATGATGTTGGTGTAGCGAGGGCCGGGCACCGTGAAGCCGCCGCGAGCCAGGTCGTCGAGGAACGCGTTGGGCGCCAGGTACTCGAAGCAGGCCTGGCACTGCGACTGGATGAAGGCCGACGTGTTGGGCAGGAGCGGGATCACGGCGTCGATGAGGATCTTCAAGCCGCTCAGGGTGGTGCCGCGGTAGTTGGTGCCGAAGCCGACGTAGTCCTTGACCTTGGCCGCCCCGCCCGCGTACTTCATGTAGTAGACCGCGACCGTGCTGCCCTCCGAGTGGCCGACCAGGTCCACCTTGCTCGAGCCCGTGGCCGTACGCACGCGGTCGACGAACGCGTCGACCTCGCGTGCGCTGTCGCGCATCGACCCGAGTCCGCCCACGAGCTCGCCGAGGAGTCCCTCCCCGTAGGTGGTGGAGAACACGCAGTAGCCGCGAGCGGCCAGGGCGGTGCCGTGGAAGAACCAGTTGTCGATGGCCTGACCGCCGAGGCCGTGCAGCAGCACCACGGGCTCGGGGTGGGCGGCGCTGGGCTTGCACGAGAAGTCGTTCCACCCGCTGGACGTGGCGGCCTGCGCTGGTGCGGGCACGGCGGCCACGGCCGAGATCCCCAGCACGGCCACGGCAGCGGCCACCATCCGTCGTGCCCGTCCCGGGCGCCTGGTCCTCAGAAGTCGCATCGTTCTCCCTCTCCACCGGTCGCGCGCGGGGTGCGCCGACCTGGTGGGTCGATCCTGTGGCGTCCGTCATCCGAGAGGCAGTGGGCGGCGTCTGGAAATGTCCTCGACGGTTTGTGATCCTTCACAACGTGAGCGACGAGGCGAACGCGACCGGCCCGGATGCGCGGCTCCTGCTCGGCGGGATGGAGGCGTCGGTCGTGCTCCACCGCGAGCGAGGCCGTCTCGTGGAGGAGGTGGTCGAGGCGATCGTGCGCTCGGTCCCGATGTACGGCGACCTCCCCGACGAGGTGGTCCAGGTCGACGTGCGGCAGGTCGTCCACGACAACCTGCGCACCTTCGAGGAGGGACTGCTCGGCGGCGGGCTCGATCGTGACGCACTGCGCGAGCTGGCCCGATCGGCCTACCGTCGCGCCGAGGAGGGGATCCCGCTGCAGCTCGTCCAGGGCGCGTACCTGATCGGTGCCCGGACCGCCTGGCAGGTGGTGGCGGGGCATGCCGAGACCGGTGACGAACCGGCGCTGCGGACACTCGCCAGCGACGTCCTGACCCACTTGGCGGAGGTGTTCTCCGTCGTCTCGGCCGCCTACCTGGAGGAGCTCCGCTCCGACGTCGGCGAGGAGCACTCGCGTCGCTCACGGCTGGTGCGGGCGCTCCTGACCGGTGAGGGCCTGCGCGAGACGGCGCGCGCGCTCGAGGTCGAGCTCGCCGAGGAGTACGTCGTCGTCCTCCTGGCGCTCGGACCCGACGAGGCGTCGCCCGGCCGCGGACCGGGGTTGCAGGTGGCCCGGCGTCGCACCACGCGCGCGATGAGGGCGGCGCTGCTCGTGGACTACGAGCAGGCGATCGCCCAGATCGACGGCGGGGGCGGGGTGGTGCTGCTCCCGCGCACGAGTGAGCGGTGGTGGAGCGACGCCGACGCCGACCGGCTGGTGGCGCGCCTGGCCGAGGCTGCCGGGGCAGTGCCGGTGCACGCCGCGATCGCTGTGGGAGCGACCGATCGCACGCGGGCCGCGGCCGACGAGGCGGGCGACGTCCTCGCCCTGGTGCTGCGCTCGGGCCGCCCGCCCGGGGCGTACCGGATGGACGACGTGCTCCTCGACTACCA
>JBQGFI010000179.1:0-15574 GCA_052040065.1 Marmoricola sp. | reverse complement strand
GCTCCCGTCGGCGATGCTCGGCGGGCCCTGGCAGTGGTACACCCCGGCTCCCCCCACCGGTGTCGCAGATCCGCCGTTGCTCCTCCTCGGGCTGTCGTGGCTGGTGCTGCTGCTTCTCGGGGGATGGCTGGCGGCACGGCGCCGCGGGACCCTGCGAGCCTGGCTGCCCGCCCTGGGCTACGTCCTGGCACTGGCCTACCTGGTCGCGAGCACGCGCGGCACGATCGGAGGCATCGCAGGACGGGAGTACCGCTTCCTCACCGAGTCGGCCTGCCTGCTGGTGATCGGACTCGGCCTGGCGCTCTTCACCCTCCCCGGCGCCACCGGGAGCAGCGCTCCCAGGAGTCGCCCCGTGGTGCCCCCCGCCCCCCGCTGGATGAGCATCACCCTGGTCGTGGTGGTCCTCGTCGGCGGCGTGGCCAGCTCGACGACGTACGCCCGGACGTGGCACGGCGAGAACGCCAGCAAGCCGTACGTGCAGGAGCTGGCCGCGGGTCTGGCGGCGTCGGGCTCGCTCGAGATCGCGGACCAGCGCACCCCCGAGGACGTGCTGTCGTCGCTGGTCTACCCACGCAACCGGACGAGCACCATCGCCGCGCCGCTGTCGGACCTGGTCGACTTCCCCCGCACCTCGGACGACCTGACGGTGGTCGACGAGGACGGCGCGCTGCAGGTGGCCGTGATGGACGCGACCACCCGCTCCCTCCCGGGCCCGACCCCGGGATGCGGCTGGCGTCTCCCCGCACCGGGCGACTACCGCATCGCCCTCGCCGAGGAGGCGGACGACGAGCTGTCGGGGCTCCGCCTCGGCTACTTGACGGGGCCGGAGTCAGCCGTCACCGTCACCGCCGGGAGCACGGTCGTGCAGACCGAGCTCACGGAGGGCGTCGGAGGGTTCTTCATGCAGCACGCCGGAGGCTTCGAGGAGGTCGGGGTGCAGGTCACGGGTCGCAGCGACGTGTGCGTCGACACCATCGAGGTCGGCGACCCCGTGCCGGGAGGTCCCCGGTGAACGGCGGTCCCGGTCCCGTGAACCGCCTCCCCGCGCTCGACACCCTGCGCGCGGTGGGGGCGCTCGGCGTGCTCACCACCCACGCGGCGTTCTGGGCGGGCTCCTACACCGGGCACGGCCTGTGGGGCACCCTGCTGGCGCGGCTCGACGTGGGCGTCGCGATCTTCTTCGCGCTCTCGGGCTTCCTGCTGACGCGCCCGTGGTTCACGGCGGCCCAGGAGGGACGCCCCTCACCGCGGGCCGGCCGCTACCTGTGGCACCGCTTCCTGCGCATCATGCCGCTCTACGCCGTCACGGTGGTGCTGGCGCTGGGCCTGATCACGGCCAACGCCGACCGCAGCGCCGGTGACTGGGTCGTGACGCTGCTGCTGCTCGACACCTTCGTGCACCCGACGCTGCCCGACGGGCTCACGCAGATGTGGAGCCTGGCGGTCGAGGTGACCTTCTACCTGGTGCTCCCGCTGCTGATGGTGCTGCTCGTCGGTCGACCGGGCCGTCCGCGGCTGGGGCGCGGCCGGCTGGTGGTCGTGCTGGTGGGGATGGTCGTGCTCGGCGCGCTCTGGCACACCTCCGTGGTCCCGCGCCTGGAGGGCACCGTCGCCGGGCAGCCGACGCAGTGGCTGCCGGGCTACCTGAGCTGGTTCGCGGTCGGCATCGGCATCGCCGCCGCCAGCGTGCGGCACGACCACGGCAGCACGTCGCGGACCGTGTCGGCGCTCGTCGCGCTCGGCCGGCAGCCCGGCGCCTGCTGGGTCGCGGCCCTCGGGCTGCTGCTCCTGACCGCGACCCCGCTCGCGGGCCCGACCATGCTGGCGGCGCCCACCACCGGGGAGGCGGTCTTCAAGCACCTGGTCTACGCCGCCGTCGGCGCGCTGCTGCTGCTGCCCGCCGTCTTCGCCGGTCCCGGGGGCTTCCGCACCCTCTTCGAGGCACGGCCGCTGCGCCGGCTCGGGCAGATCTCCTACGGTGTCTTCTGCCTCCACCTGCCGCTGCTGCACCTGGTCATGTGGACGACCGGCTGGGAGCTCTTCGCCGGCCAGCTCGGACAGATCTGGCTGCTCACCGTCGTCGCCAGCGTGGTGGCCGCCGAGCTGGGCTACCGGCTCGTGGAGCTGCCCGCCATGCGCTGGCGGGGCCTGCTCGGGGGCTCGCGGTCGTCGGGCAGCGACAGCGCGAGCGCGGCCAGGACGGGCACCAGCGCCAGCAGCTGAGGCCAGGCGAGGTCGCCCGCCCAGCCGGAGAGGTCGCCCCAGGGGCGGGCCAGGTAGGCCAGCGAGGCCACCACCACGAGCCCGGCAGGCGCCACCGCCACCAGCCCGCCGAGACGGCGCCGACGCAGCAGCACCACACCGCCGCCGACGACCGCAGCCACCAGCACGCCCGGGACCCCCGCCAGCAGCGCGCCGCCGAGCAGCGCCGCGACCCCGCCCCACCACGGTGAGGGACGCGCTCCCGCGAGCGGCGCGGGCCGACCGGAGGTCTCGCGGCCCCGGCGCCACGTCGAGGCCACGGTGAGCGTCACCAGGGCGAGCAGGGCGACCGCGCCGGCGAGCAGACCGGCGCGGTAGACGGTCTGCGGGGCGAAGCGCGGCGCGAGCGGCTCCTCGGACTCCACCGCCCAGCCCTGCCGCCAGCCGTCGACGACCTGGGCGCGGGCTCCGGGGGCCGCCGACGCCCACCCCGGGTTGGCGTTGTGGCGCAGCGCGCGCAGGCCCGAGCCGGCCTCCCCGGACTCACCGAGGCCGCGCAGGGCCGCGGTGCCGCCGCGCGCGAGGACGAGCGAGTCCAGCTCGAAGGCCGCCGAGGGGCGCGACTCGACGTCGACGATCCCCGGCCCGAGGTCCAGCCGCGCCCGGGTGCCCCCGGCGGCGTCGCAGAGCCGGGCCGGCAGGCTGTCGCCGGCGACCAGCTGCGCGTCGGAGGCGACCAGAGCGGTCCTCAGTCGCTCGCCGGCCACCACGACCTCGGGCCCGGTGCCGCAGGGGCGGGCGACCGCCCGCGTCGAGGGCGGCTGCGGCAGCAGCTCGGCTCCCGTGAGGTCGAGCTCGGCCACGCCCGCCGGGAGCTCGCTGCCGGCGGCCGCGAAGTCCAGGTCGACGGCCTGCTCCACGCCGGTCACCTCGACGCGGAGCTGGTCGGTCTCGATCGCGGGGAAGCGCGCGCGCCCCTGCGCGAGCGTGAGCTCGCGCGAGCCGTCCGGCCAGACCAGCCGCACCGAGGTCGGTCGGGCCACCGGGCTGCTGTCGGGCACCTGCAGCGAGAGGCCGGTGAGGCGCTGCGGCTCCAGCCACGAGAGCGAGAGCGCCGGGGCGGGGTCGTCGACGTCGGCGACCCACGCCGTCCCCGGGTCGCCGTCGACCGCGGCGAGGGCCGAGCCGCGGACGTCGGGCACCCCCGCGCTCGACGCGCCCACCCCGAGCAGCCGCGACTCCGAGAGCAGCTCGGCCAGCCCCGGGCCCGGTCGTGGACGCACCCGCAGGTCCACGGCGTACGACGCCCCGTCGGCGACCACGAAGCGGCGCGCCATGCCGGCCGCCTCCTCGCTGTCACGGACCGCGCCCGCCGTGCAGGGCACCGCTCCCCCGACCTCGGTGCAGCCGCGGCGGGGGTCGAGGTCGGCCCGCAGCACCACGGCGTCTGGCGCCCCCCACGCGCGCGGGAGCCGCGGCAGGTCGAGACGGCGCTGCACCTCCACGCCCGGCACCTCGACCTCGGCGAGGGCGAGCGGGACGCGACCGGGGCCCACCTGCACCACCTCGAGGGCGTCGGTCGGGCCGTCGACCTCGACCGTGACCTGCTCCCCCGGCCCGAGGGCCACCGGCTCGCTGCGCCCGCGCGTCGTCACGACGCGCACCTCCTGCGTGTCGGCCGCGGCGGCACCGCCGGTGAGCGTCACCTCTCCCAGGTCGCGCACCCGCGTCAGCCCCAGACGCCACCGGTCGGCTCCCGGGTCCGCGGGGTCGCCGCTCCACTGCGTGGCGGGGTCACCGTCGACCGCGGCGTACGGCAGCCGGCCCCGGTCGCTGCCCGTGGTGGCGGTGGCGTCGGACGCCGAGGAGCTGGCGCCGACCTCGGCGGCGCCGAGCAGCGTCGTCGTGGTCTGCCACTCCGCCTGGCCGGTGGCCAGGTAGTCCGAGCGGGGGTTGCCGGTACGCCGCTCGTCACCGGCCGTGGTGACGGGACCGTACCCGTCGTGGATGCGGGCGAAGTTGCGCTCGCGCTCACGCAGGCCGTCGGTCAGCACGACCGGGGCGTCGGTCAGGACGCCGGTCAGCTCCCCGTCCGGCACGTCGGGGGCCAGCACGGTCGCGGCGTCGCCCAGCACGCCGAGGCCCTCCAGGTCGAGCAGGTCCTCGGGGCCTCCCGCCACCACGACCGGACGTGCGGTGGTGGTCTGCGCGGCACGGGGCAGGGAGACCTGCCACACCTCCACCGCGGGCTGGGTCGCCTGCCGGCCGCCGTTGACGACCACCCGGGTGTCGCCGTCGTAGAGGAAGGGCTCGCCCCCGACGTCGGGCCCGAAGCCGCGCACCGGGACCAGCCCCGGCGAGTCCGCCAGCGCCTGCCGCACCACGGCCGGGTCCGGCACGTCGCTGGAGGGCTCGAGGTCGCCGCGGACGACGAGCCAGCGCACCCCGGCGCGGCGCAGCGACTGCGTCAGCGCGCGCGAGCCCTCGCCCTCGGCGAAGGCCCTCTCGATCCGGTCGAGCAGGCGGATGTTGCCGGGCGGCGTCAGCGGGATCTGGTTGCGCACCGCCCAGCTCGACCGGGCCAGGGCCTGCATCGGCTCGTCGTGGGGGTCGCCCCAGACGTAGTCGCCGAAGGCCGACCCCGGCACCAGCAGGGCGGTGCCCGGCGCGGCGTTGCGCTCCAGCCAGCCGGCGGTCTCGCGCCAGTAGTCGGGCACGTCGAGGAAGGCGCCCCCCGGCGCGAGCCGGGTCACCAGCGCGGGCGAGGCCGCCACCGTGACCGCGACCAGCACCACACCGACCGCGACGCCGCGGTCGAGGCGACCCAGGCCGCGCACCCGTGCCCGCAGCAGTCGCTCGAGCGTCCACGCCAGCCCGACCACCAGCGGCAGGCGCACGACCGGGTCGAACTTGTGCACGTTGCGCAAGGGGGCCAGGGCGCCGTCGAGCGCCTCGGACAGCCCGCCCGCGAAGAGGCCCTGGACGGCGCCCTGGTGCCCGGCGGTGACCATGACCAGACCGGTCAGCAGCGAGAGCGAGAGGAACCACCGGTGCGGCTGGCGGCGGTCGAGCACGCCGACGAGTCCGCCGGCGACGAGGACGGCACCCATGACCGCGAGGTAGCCCTGGGAGACCAGGTCGTTGCCCGCCCGGGAGCCCGCGCTGACGTACGGCACCCAGTTGGAGGTGCCGCGCAGCGCGTCGAAGAGCGTCGTCGGGTAGGTCGTGATGGAGGCGCTCTCGATGAAGTCGAGGAAGGGCGGGCTGTAGGCCCCCAGGGTGAAGAGCGGCACCAGCCACCACAGCGTGCCCAGCAGCACGAAGGTCGGCCACCACAGCATCAGCGCCCGGCGTCGGGGTCCGCGCTCGCGGGTGAGCAGCCACACCGCCCCGAGCGGGATCACCGCGAAGGTCGCGGCGGCGTTGACACCGCCGACCATGGCCACCGCCAGCGCCGAGAGGGCGGCCCACCGTCGCGGCGAGCCGCGCTCGGCGCCGAGCACGAGCGGGAGCAGCACCCAGGGCGCCAGCGCGCTCGGCCACGCCTCGATCGAGATCGGTCCGAGCACCGTGAGCAGTCGCGGCGAGAGGGCGTAGGCGAAGGCCGCGGTGAGCACCGCCAGGTCGCTGCGCACCCCGAGCGCGCGGACGAGCTTGGCCGTGCCCACGAAGGCCGTGCACAGCAGCAGCGCCCACCACAGCCGTTGCACCACCCACCCGGGCAGGTCGAGCAGCGCGCCGAGCCAGAAGAAGGGGCCCATCGGCCACAGGTAGCCGTAGGCCTGGTTCTGCAGCTGCCCGAACGCGCTCGCGGGGTCCCAGAGGTCGACGGCCCGGGCCAGGAAGCGCCCGGGGTCGAGCACCAGGTCGAGCTTGGTGTCGGCCACGACCAGTCCCGGGTCCTGCACGAAGGCCACGGCGGTGAGCAGCACGCAGCACGCCAGGAGCCTGATCCTGGTGGTGCTCGAGGCGGGACCGGAGCCGGCCTCGGTCGGTGCGCTGGTCCCGCTCAGCGTCTCCGGAGCACGATGACGAGGTTCCACGTCACCACCTCCCGGAGCAGGGGCACCCGCAGCAGCCACCAGGTCCAGCGAGGGTTGTAGCGCGGCAGCAGCGCGACGACGTCGGCCTGCTGCTGCGTGCGCGCCCAGCGCAGCCCCTCCCCGACCGTGACCGCGAAGAGCGACTCGCCGTACCTGTTCTTGGGCTCCCGACCGTGCCGGCGACGGTAGCGACGGCGCGCGCGGTGACCGCCCAGGTAGTGCCACGGCGCGGTCTCGTGGCCGCCCCAGGGGCCGTACCAGACCGTCCAGCTGAGGAAGACCGTCCCGCCGGGCCGGGTGACTCGCACCATCTCCTCGGCCATCCGCCACGGGTCGGGCACGTGCTCGAGCACGTTGCTGGAGTAGCAGACGTCGACGGCGCCGTCGCGGAAGGGCAGCTCCATCCCGCTGCCGACCACGGTGCCCCGGGCGATCTCGCCGAGGCCCGCGAGCTCACCCGCGTCGGCATCGAGCGCGAGGTACGACGCGCCACGGGCCTCGAAGGCCGCGCGGAAGTAGCCGGGCCCGCCGCCCACGTCGAGCATCAGCCGGCCCTCGAGGTCGACGAAGTGCGCGAGCTGGGCCGCGGAGTCGGCCGCGAGCGCACCGTAGAAGCGGTCGGGGTCGGGCTGCTCGTAGCGGAAGTCGCGCAGCAGCCGCACGGAGCGACGCAGCGTCGGGCGCCAGGGGGTCACGCGCCAGGTTCCTGGCCGGTTCCTGGCCGGGGCGCAGGGTCCTGGGCAGGGTCCTGGGCGGGGTCCTGAGCAGGGTCCTGGGCGGCGACGCGTCGTCCGGCGAGGACCTCGCGGAGCACCACGGCGAAGGACTCCTGGGCGTGGCCCCAGGTGAAGGTGTGGCTGACGCGGACGGCGCCGTCGGCGAGCTTGGCGCGGCGCTCGTCGTCCTCCAGCAGCGCCGCCACGGCGTCCCGGAAGTCCGACGGCGTGTCGACCAGCAGGCCGGAGACGTCGTGCTCGATCGACTCGCGCGTGCCGCCCGCGTCGGCGTAGGCGACCGTGGGGGTGCCGTGCATGCCGGCCTCGCCGACGACCAGCCCCCAGCCCTCCTTGAGCGAGGGCAGCAGCTGCAACCACGCCTCGGCGTAGAGGTCGTGCTTGCGCTGCTCGTCGACCTGGCCCTCGAAGACGACGACCTCGCCCGCGGGGTCGGCCGCCGCCGCGTGGGCGCGCAGCTCCTGCTCCCACCAGCCGCTGCCGACCACGCGCAGCTGCAGGCCGGGGTGGTCCGCGCGGAGCGCGACCGCGGTGTCGATGGCGTGCTCGACCTGTTTGTGGGGCACCAGCCGGCCGACCGTCGTCAGCATCGGCGTCGCCGAGCGCCGGTGCGAGGTCGGCAGGGCGGGGTCGGTGCCGTTGTGCACGACCGCGATCCGGTCGCCCGTGACGCCGAGGTCGCGCAGCTCGGTCCGCGTGGCGCGGGAGACGGCGACGTACTGCTGGCGGCGGTAGAACCACGGCGCCAGCCGTCGCTCGACCCACCAGCCGACGCGCCCCGTCAGCCCCGGGTAGACCACCGGCCACTGCTCGCGGTGCACGTGGTGCACCAGGACGACGACGGGGGCCCGGGTCGCCAGCCTCGAGAGGAAGGGCAGGCCGTTCTGCACGTCGACGACGACGTCGGGGCGACCGAGGTCGCCGCGGCGCAGGGCGCGCAGCGCCTGGGCGTAGACCGAGAGCTTGCCGCCCCGGCGGACGAAGCGGATGCCGTCGACGACCTCCTCGGCGGGGGCCTCGGTGTGGGCGGCGCAGAAGATCGTGACGCGGGCGCCCCGGGCCACGAGACCGGCCGCCATCTGCTCGAGGTAGCGCTCGGCCCCGCCGCCCTCGGGGTTGCGGGTGTCACGCCAGCTCAGGAAGACGACCTCGGCGCCGGCGAGGGTGTCGCCGTCGGCCGGGAGCTCGGCTGGCACGGGTGAGTCGTGCATGGTGCTCGCAGGACGCGGGAGGGCGGGCCCCCCGTGCGTCAGTTGGAGCCGTAGTCGATGACGACCGGCTGGTTGGCGTTGGTCGGCGACTGCGACGGTGCGCTGGTCTGCGAGCTGACCAAGCCGACCACGCCCACGGCGGCGACGGCGCTGCCGGCGATGAGGCTGGCGATGGTGGTGAGTATCGACGAGGTCGTCACTGGTGTCCCTCCCTGAGATCCGGGCGAACGTTACCACCGAGTACACGCGAGACCGGAATCACGCGTCGGACCCGCCCCGACGGCCACCCGGTGGTCTAGTCGTGCGCCGGAGCGCCAGTCCCGCACCGAGCAGCGGACCGGCGACGAAGGCCGTCCACGCCACCCCCATGACGACGCCCCAGCTGCGGGGGGTCTCGACCGGGTCGACGTCCCGCAGGCCAAGCACCACCAGCTCGGCGCCGCGGTGCCACGGCTCCCCCGCCACGGCCGCGGACTCGCCGGCGCCGAGCTCGAGCACGACGGCCCCCACCCCCAGCGCGGCCAGGTCCTCGGCGCGCGAGCGCGGGTTGCCGCCCTCGAGCACCTCGCGCACCTGGCTCGCCCGCGGGTCCTCGCCGGGCAGCAGCCGGCCCGACACGGCGAGGGTGTCGTCCTGCACCACGTCGACCCCCAGGTAGCGGCCCGTGGGGTCGAGCACCTTGCGCCCGCCGTTCCACGCCGGCGCCCGGTAGCTGCTGAAGGGCAGCAGCACCGTGTCGCCCTCCGGCTGCTGCTGCTGCACGACCGCGCGGGCGGCGGCGTGGTCGTCGGGGTAGTCCACGGCCCGCAACGCGCCACCGACCCCCCAGGCGACCCCGGGCAGCAGGGCCAGCGGGAGCGCCAGCACGCCGAGGGCGGTGCCCACGCGAGCGGGCTCGGGCACCCGCTCCAGCAGCCGCCCCGCTCCGGCGCCGAGCGCGAGGCACAGCAGGGGCGCGCACAGCACCAGCAGGCGTGCGCCGTCGCGCAGGACCCCTCCCCCGGGCACCGCCGCCGCGACCGCGCCGACGGCGCCGGGGGCCAGCCAGGTGAGGCAGGCGCCGACCCAGCCCGCGGTCCAGCACGCCACCAGCCCCCACCAGGTGCGCTCCCCCAGCTGCACGCGCAGCCGCCCCAGCCCCGCGGCCGCCAGCGGCACCAGCACGAGCGCGGCCAGCCAGCCGAGCAGACCGGCACGGGAGGCCGGCACCACCTCGGAGTTCCAGATGCCGCCGAGCGTCAGGGCGGCCACGGGCGCGGGCACGGGGCCCTCGCCGTGCAGCGCGAAGCGCGCGGCCGCCGACGCCGCGGACGTCGCGCTGCCCGCGTGCAGCAGCCCGGCGGCCACCCACGGGAGGTTGGCCAGGAGCAGCAGTGCCCCGAGCAGCGCCCAGCGGCGCACCTCCCGGCGGGCGGCGAGCGCCACCAGCAGCACTCCCGTGACCAGCCCCGTGCTCGCGCTCAGGCTCCCCAGCGGCACCAGCCACCACAGCGCCGCCGGCACCGCTCCGGTGCGGTGCCACCGGCGTGCCGCGAGCACCAGCCACGGCGCCACGGCGTACCCCAGCAGCAGCGGCCAGTGACCGATCACGAGGCGCTCGACCACCAGCGGGTTCCAGGTGTACGCCGCCCCGGCCACCAGGCGCGGCACCACGGCGTCGGCGGGGAGCAGCCGGACCAGCCCGAGACCGCCCCCGACCACGGCCCCGACCAGCACCAGCTTCTGCAGCAGCACCGCCGGCACGACCTCGTCGAGCACCGCGACCACGGCGTCGGAGGGCACCGCGCGCGGCAGGCCGCTGGCCACCCCGAGGGCATCGCGCGTGAGCGCCAGGTCCGGCACCCAGACCATGTCGTAGCTGAGCACGAAGCCCGGCGCGAGCGCCGGTCCCAGCAGCAGCAGACCGAGGAGGCAGACCCACGCGGTCTCCAGCCACCCCGGTCGGGCGACCTGGGTCCGCACGCGCCGTGTCACGAGGACATGGTGCCCCCGTACCCTCGCCTGCGTGGAGCAGCGCACGCCGTGGCACCGGTCCGGCGCCGTCATGGCGGTCGCGATGGCGGTGATGAACGTCGCGACCTACGGCTACACCATGGTCGCGGCGCGGCTGCTCGGACCGGGCAGCTACAGCGCCTTCGCGGCGGTGATGGGCCTGCTGCTGGTGCTCAGCGTGCTCCAGCTGGGGCTGCAGACCACCGGTGCCCGTCGCGTGGCCGCGCACCCGGAGGCGATCGCCGAGGTGGAGCGCCGGCTGCTGCGCGTCTCGCTCGCGGTCTCGGCCGCCCTCGCCGTGGCCTGCCTGGCGCTGGCGCCCGCCATCGACGCCCTGCTCAACCTCGACAGCCTCTCGACCGCTCTCCTCGTCGGGCTGACCGCCTTCCCCATGACGCTGATGGGCGCCCAGGCCGGCGTCCTGCAGGGCGAGCGACGCTGGCTCGCCCTGGCCGTGCTCTACGCCACGGCCGGGGTCTCGCGGCTCGTCGTCGGCACCGGGCTGCTGCTGTGGCGACCCGAGGAGCAGGTCGCGGTCGCGGCCGTCATGGTCACCTTCTTCGCCCCTGTCGCGGTGGGCTGGTGGGCGCTGCGGCGCTCCGCCGCGGGCCGCGTCGAGGTGGCCACCGCCGACGACCACAGCGCGCGCAGCATCCTGCTCGAGATCGGCCGCAACTCGCACGCGCTGCTGGCCTTCCTCGCCCTCTCCAACGCCGACGTGATCGTGGCCCGCGACGTGCTCGACGCCCACGACGCGGGGCTCTACGCCGGCGGGCTGATCCTGGTCAAGGCGGTGCTCTTCCTGCCGCAGTTCGTGGTGATCGTGGCCTTCCCGTCGATGTCCGACACCGGCGTGCGTCGGCGGGCCCTGACCCAGAGCCTGTGGCTGGTGCTGGTGCTCGGCGGGCTCTCCGTGCTGGCCGCCTGGGTGCTCAGCGGGCTGGCCCTCGTCTTCGTCGGTGGCCCGCAGTACGTCGAGATCCAGGACCAGCTGTGGCTCTTCGCCATCCTCGGCACGGTGCTCTCGCTGCTCCAGCTGGTGGTCTACAGCGTCGTGGCCCGGCAGGCGCGCCGGTCGGTCTACGCCATCTGGGCGGGCCTGGTGGCGCTGCTGGTGCTCAGCCGCAGCGTCGACGGCGTGACCTCGCTGCTGCTCAGCGTGCTCGTCGTCGACACCGTGCTGCTGGTGCTACTGCTGCTCACCAGCCTGCGGCGCCTGGGACCGGCCCGGCAGCGGCCCGACGCCGCGTCCGACCCGTCAGTGGGCGGCGTCGTGCCAGGAGCCGCCGGTGCCGACGGAGACGTCGAGCGGCACGGTGAGGTCGGCCGCTGAGCCCATCTCGGCGCGCACCAGCGCCTCGAGCGCCTCCCGCTCACCGGCGGCCACCTCGAGCACGAGCTCGTCGTGCACCTGGAGCAGGATCCGCGAGGTCAGCCGCTGCTCCCGCAGCGCCGCCTCGACCCGGAGCATCGCCACCTTGATGATGTCGGCCGCCGAGCCCTGGATCGGGGCGTTGAGCGCCATCCGCTCGGCCATCTCGCGACGCTGCCGGTTGTCGCTGGTGAGGTCGGGCAGGTAGCGGCGCCGGCCGAAGATGGTCTCGGTGAAGCCGGAGCGCCGGGCCTCGTCGACCACCCCGGCCAGGTAGTCGCGGACGCCGCCGAAGGTCTCGAAGTACTCGTCCATCAGCCCGCGCGCCTCGCTGGTGTCGATGCGCAGCTGCTGGGAGAGGCCGTACGCCGAGAGGCCGTAGGCCAGCCCGTAGTTCATCGCCTTGATCTTGGCGCGCATCTCGCCGGTGACCTCGGTCGGGTCGACGTCGAAGACGCGGGCGGCGGTGACGGAGTGGAAGTCGTGGCCCGAGCGGAAGGCCTCGGTGATCCCGGCGTCCGCGGAGAGGTGCGCCATGATGCGCATCTCGATCTGGGAGTAGTCGGCGGTCATCAGCGACTCGAAGCCGTCACCCACGACGAAGCCCTCGCGGATCCGGCGGCCGGCCTCGGTGCGCACCGGGATGTTCTGCAGGTTGGGGTCGGTCGAGGAGAGCCTGCCGGTGGCCGCGATCGTCTGGTTGAAGGTGGTGTGGATGCGCCCGTCGCCGGCCACGGACTTCAGCAGGCCCTCGACCGTCTGGCGCAGCCGGATCTGGTCGCGGTGACGGAGCAGGTGCTGCAGGAAGGGGTTCTCGGTCTGGGCGTAGAGGGTCGCCAGCGCGTCGGCGTCGGTGGTGTAGCCGGTCTTGGTGCGCTTGGTCTTGGGCATGCCGAGCTCGTCGAAGAGCACGACCTGGAGCTGCTTGGGCGAGCCGAGGTTGATCTCGCGCCCGATCACCTCGTAGGCGTCGGCGGCCGCCTCGCGGACCGCCTCGCCGAACTGCGACTCCAGGCCCTCGAAGAAGTCGGTGTCGACCGCGATGCCGGTGCGCTCCAGGCCCACCAGCACCCCGACCAGCGGCAGCTCGATGTCGGCGAGCAGCCGCTCGCCACCCCGCTCGGCCAGGTCGCCCTCGAGCACGACGGCCAGGTCGAGCACGGCACGGGCGTGCAGCATCGCCGCCTCGGCGACCTCGTCGCCGGTCTCGAAGAGCGCGTCCTGCTCGGCGGCGCCCTCCTGCTTGAGCTCGCGACGCAGGTAGCGCATCGTCAGGTCGGCCAGGGCGTAGGCGCGCTGGTCGGGCGCGACCAGGTAGGCCATCAGGGCGGTGTCGGTGGCGAGCCCGCGCAGCACCCACCCCTGGGCGCCGAGCGCGAGCAGCGGGCCGTTGGCGTCGTGCACGATCTTGGGTCGCTCGGCGTCGGCGAGCCACCCCGCGAGCGCCGCGTCGTCGTCGGGCGAGAGCGTGCTCGCGTCGACGTACGCCGCCGGTCCCTCGGCCTGGGCGAAGGCCAGGCCCTCGACGCGACCGGAGCCGGCCCCCCAGGACCCCCGCACGTGCAGCCCGACCGGGTCGGTGCCGAGCCCGTCGAGGTAGCCCGCGAGCTCACCCGGCGCGACGGTGGTGCCCTCGAGCGCGAAGCCCGCCTCGACCTCCGGCTCCTGCTCGGGGGCGAGGGTGTCGAGGATGCGCTGGCGCAGCTCGCCGCGGAACTCCAGCTCGTCGAGCAGCTCGAGGGCTCCCTGGCGGTCCCACTCGCCCAGGTCGAGGTCGGACGGCTGGACCTCGAGCGCGAGGTCGCGCACCAGCGCGTTGAGCCGCCGGTTGCGGATCACGTCGTCGAGGTGGGCGCGCAGGTTCTCACCCGCCTTGCCCTTGACCTCCTCGGCGCGGGCCACGACGTTGTCGAGGCCGTCGTAGGTCGAGATCCACTTCGCCGCCGTCTTGGGACCGACCCCCGGGATGCCCGGGAGGTTGTCGGAGTCCTCCCCCACGAGCGCGGCCAGCTCGGGGTAGCGGTGCGGGGGCACGCCGTACTTGCTCTCGACGGCCTCGGGCGTCATGCGCGCGAGCTCGGAGACGCCGCGCATCGGGTAGAGCACGGTCGAGTCGGGCGTGACCAGCTGCAGCGAGTCGCGGTCGCCGGTGAGGATGAGCACCTCGAAGCCGTCGGCGAGACCCTGGGTGGTGAGCGTGGCGATGATGTCGTCGGCCTCGTAGCCGGCGTGGGTCAGGTGGGTGATCCGGAAGGTGTCGAGCAGCTGCTGGATCAGCGGCAGCTGGCTGCTGAACTCGTCGGGGGTCTTGTTGCGCTTGGCCTTGTACTCGGCGTACTGCTCGAGCCGGAAGGTCTGGCGCGACTTGTCGAAGGCCACGGCCACGTGGGTCGGCTGCTCGTCGCGCAGCACGTTGGCCAGCATCGAGGTGAAGCCGTAGACGGCGTTGGTGTGCTGCCCGGTGGCGGTCGTGAAGTTCTCCACCGGCAGCGCGAAGAAGGCGCGGTAGGCCAGTGAGTGCCCGTCGAGGAGCAGCAGGCGCGGACGGGTCGGATCAGCAGTTCCCTCGGCCACGCAGCGACCCTAACGCGGGCCGCCGACAGCCTGGGCGGAGGCGTCGCCGCCTGGCTCAGCCGGCCGCCTGGCGCCGCCGCGCGTGGCGTCGCGCCGCGAGCACCTCGACGAGGTGGCGGTTGCCGGGACGGGTGGTCGCCGCCCGCTCGCTGGTCAGCCGCTTGCGCAGCGCCGCGGTGGAGGTCAGCCGCACGGTGGCGACGGTGCCGAGGCCGAGCCGGGCCAGGAAGCGGTTGTTCTCGCGGTGGCCGTCGGTCACGGCGGTGACCTGGGCGACGTCCTTCTCCTCGGCCCACGTGACCGCCGCGTCCATCAGCACGTGCCCGTAGCCCTGGCGCCGGTACTCCGGCAGCACGAGCAGGTAGGAGGTGTGCACGGCCGGCTCCAGCGACAGCGGGGTGATCGGGCCCCGCTGCAGGTGCAGCGCCGCCACGACCCGCTCGTCGTCCTCGACCACGAGCAGCCGCTCGTCGGGGTCGGCCGCCAGGTTGGCCAGGGCGCGCTCGGCCTCGGCCTGCGCCCGCTCACCGGTCTCGGTGCCGGGGGCCACGCTCGCCCACAGGAGCAGCAGCTCCGCGGCGTCGGTGGGAACGGCCTCACGGACCACGGACGCCTGGCGCGCCATACGACCTCCTGGAGCGGACGTCCGCCAGGATGTCGGCAGGGCTGGCGGACGAAGGACACGAGCCCGCACTAGTTGCAGGCTCAAGGAGATCGATTGTTCCCGGGCATCGGCACGGTCGTCAACGTGACGACGGTCCTGGTGGGCAGTGCCGTCGGCGCGCTCGCCGGCGACCGGCTCCCCGAGCGCACCCGGACGGTGGTCACCGACGGCCTCGGACTGGTCACGCTGCTCATCGCCGCCTCGTCGGCGACCGCCGTCACCTCACCCGCCCTGGCGGACGCCGTCGGCGGCTCGGCACCGATGCTGATCGTGCTCGGGGCGGTGCTCGGCGGCGGCATCCTCGGCTCGCTGCTGCGCCTGGAGGACCGCCTGGAGTCCTTCGGCGGGCTGCTGCAGCGGGTCCTGGTACGCCGTGCCGCGGGCGCGGGCGCGGCGGGCGGCAGCGAGGCCGTCGACCCGCAGCGGGCGCGCTTCGTGCAGGGCTTCGTGGTGTCCTCGCTGGTCTTCTGCGTCGGCCCGCTCACCATCCTCGGCTCGATCGAGGAGGGGCTCGGCAACGGTCCCGACCAGCTGCTGCTCAAGTCGGCCCTCGACGGCTTCGCCTCGATCGCCTTCGCGGCCGCCTTCGGCTGGGGGGTCGCCGCCTCGGTGCTCTCGCTCGTCGTCGTGCAGGGCGGCCTGACCCTGGTGGGGGCGGCCCTGGGCGACGTCGTGCCCGACGCCCACCTGGCCGCGCTGACCGCGACCGGCGGGCTGCTGCTGGTCGGCGTCGCGCTGCGCCTGCTCGACCTCAAGCAGGTGAAGGTAGCCGACCTGCTGCC
>JBQGFI010000178.1:0-4205 GCA_052040065.1 Marmoricola sp. | reverse complement strand
ACCATCACCACCTGCGCCTCGACCAGCGGCTACATGCACGAGTACGACAACCGCTACCTGTGGATGAACCTCAAGCGCATCATCTCCAGCCACTTCGCCAACTACCGCGAGTCGTGGGAGGCCAACCGGCTGGTCGCCAAGGGCAAGATCCACCCCACCCTCTCGCGCACCTACCCGCTGACCGAGGTCGGCCAGGCCGCGCTCGACGTGCACCAGAACGCCCACCAGGGCAAGGTCGGCGTCCTCTGCCTGGCCCCCGAGGAGGGGCTCGGCGTCCGCGACCACGAGCTCCGCGAGCGGCACCTCGACAAGATCAACGCCTTCCGCGGCGTGTAGATGAGTCCACGTCGTGCCGAGGGTCTTCCTCGGCATGGGTGACCAGCTGCTCCGCGTCCACAACCTCACCGTCTCCGCCGACGGCTTCGGCTCCGGGGAGGGGCAGAGCCTCGAGCGGCCCTTCGGCCACGCCGACCCTGAGCAGCTGCACGCGTGGGCGCTCGCCACGGCGAGCTGGCCGCACCGCGAGGAGGGGGGCAGCCGCGGCCTCGACGACCTCTTCGTGCGCGAGTTCCACCGCAACGTCGGCGCCGAGATCATGGGCCGCGGCAAGTTCGGACCCCAGCGCGGGCCGTGGGCGGACCACGCCTGGCAGGGCTGGTGGGGCGAGGACCCGCCCTTCCACACCCCCGTCCTCGTGATGACGCACCACCCCCGCCCCTCCTTCACGCTCTCCGACACGACCTTCCACTTCACCGACGCCGCGCCGGCCGACGTGCTGGCACGGGCGCGGGAGGTGGCCGACGGGCGCGACGTGCGCCTGGGAGGCGGGCCGAGCGTGGTCCGCTCCTTCCTGGAGGCCGGGCTGGTCGACACGCTGCACGTGGCGGTGGCCCCGCTCGAGCTCGGCGCGGGCTCCCGGCTGTGGGAGGACCCCGCGGAGCTCGAGGCGGACCACCACCACGAGGTCGTGCCGAGCCCCAGCGGCGTGGTGCACCACCTGTTCTGGCGGCGCTGAGCCCGACCGGGCACAGCCGCGCAAATCGGTCGGCGCGTCGTACGGCGCGGGTCCGCGCTCCTCATGCCCGGTGAGCGACACTGGGCCGGACGCCACCACCACGGGGATTTGAGGGAACCAATGAGCAACCAGGGCCTGTCCATCTTCGACCGCGAGCCCGAGCGCGGGGAGTCCACCGACGCCGAGTCGACCACGCAGGTGATGCCGGTGGTCGAGGAGTCCTCGGAGAGCACGCGGGCGGCCGGTGCCACCCAGACCAAGACGCGTCCCGCCGCCCCCGCCCAGCGCCAGCAGCCGGCGCCGCAGCCCGCGAGCTCCTCGGCCCCCCGTGCCGACGCGCCGGCGTCGGCCACCCCGTCCGCACCCCAGCTGCCCACCGTGCGTCGCGGCGGCTACGACACCGGTGCGGTCGACTCCTTCGTGCGCACCACCACCGCCGAGAAGGCCGGGCTCACCGCCAGCCTGCAGCAGGCGCAGGCCCGGCTGCGCAGCCTGGAGTCCGAGCTCGACAGCCTGCGCACGCAGGTGGAGGAGAACGAGAACCCCACCTACGCCGGTCTCGGCGCCCGCGCCAACGAGATGCTGCGCCTGGCCGAGGAGCAGGCCGCCGACGTCGTCAACGAGGCCAAGGCGCAGGCCACCCAGGTCCGCCAGCAGGCCCAGCGCGACGCCGCGACCACCACCTCGCAGGCCGAGGCCGACGCCGAGGACATGCGCATCGTGACGATGCGCGAGCTCGAGGAGACCCGCAACCGCACCACGGCCGACAGCGAGGCGCACCGCACCCGCGCCCTGGCCGAGGCCGACGACGCGCTGGCCAGCGCCCGACGCGAGGCCGAGCAGACCCGGCTCGCCGCGGAGCAGGAGACCAACGCGCTGCGCACCTCCGCCGCCCGCGAGGCCGAGGCCAAGCGCGCCGCCGCCGAGCGCGAGGTGGCCGAGGCCAAGCGCGAGCTCGCGGTCGAGCAGGAGCGGATGACGCGCGAGGCCGCGGAGAACCACGACCTCGCCATCGCCGAGACCCGCCGTCTCGTCGAGGAGGCGCAGCAGCGCGCCGACGCCGCCGAGGCCCGTGCCCGCGAGGCGATCGAGGCCGCCAACGCGGCGCGCGAGCAGGCCGCCCAGGAGTCCGAGCAGGTCGTGACCCGCTCGCGGCGCGAGGCCGAGCAGATCGTCAGCGCGGCCAAGAAGCAGGCCGAGCTGCTCCGCAACAGCGCCCACACCGACCACGAGAACGAGCTGCAGGCGCTGCAGGCCGAGGTGCAGCGGCTCTCCCGCCGCCGCGACTCGATCACCGCCCAGCTGGCGGCGCTCCACGACGTGGTCTCCGGCTTCGGCAAGGACGACGACTGACCGGTCCCGTCCCCCCGGCGTACGACGACGCCCCCGGTCGCACCTCGCGGTGCGCCGGGGGCGTCATGCTGCTCGGGCGGCCCGTCAGGCGGACCAGCGGACGGACTCCTCCACGATGTCGGCGAAGGCATGGACGCCGCGGAGGTCGGCGCGGGTCTGCAGCAGCGAGCTGACGCCCTGCAGGTGGCGGGTGGCGAGGTCGCGCGTGGCGCCCTCACGGCTACGACGGACAGGCAGCGTGACGAGCGTCAGGTCGGTGACCTCGTCGAGAGGGGAGGCGGTCATGGCTAGAGCGTGACCGGGCAAGGTCACCAGACGATTGACGCGAAGTTACACCTGGGTCACCGCTGTGGATCGATCCAACCGGGGTCCGGCCCTGACTCAGAAGTCGAAGCCGCCGCCGTCGAAGCCGCCGTCGAACCAGCCACCTCCACCGGCGTCGGCCGCGCCGCCGCCCTCCCAGCCGCCGAAGCCCCCGCCGTCGCCGCCCCAGTCGCCGCCGCCGTCGCCACCGCCGTCACCACCGCCGCCGTCGCCACCGTCACCGCCGCCCTCGCCGGCGCCGCCCTCGGCGCCGTCCCAGCCGCCGAAGCCGCCCATGGCACCGCTGAAGAGCATGCCCATGAACATCCACTGCATCGGCGCGAAGGCCGCGAAGTAGCCGGCGGCGTACGGCTCGTAGGCCCGGCCGCCCTCCCAGTAGGGCACCCGCTGCGCGCCGACCAGCACCGTGCGCGAGTCGGGCTCCGCGCCGGCCTTGACGCGCTCGGCGTCGAGCGCGCACGCGGGCACGTCGCGCTGGGCGCCCCCGGGCGGGGCGTAGGCCACGTCCTCGACAGAGAGCCCGTGGCGGGGGTCGAAGAAGCAGGGCGGACGCCGCGTCGGCAGCGGCTCGCCCGCCACCCGGGCGCGCACGCACGCCATCGCGTAGCGGCCGTCCTCGAGGATCTCGGTGACGTGCTTGACCTCGTCGGGCGAGGAGATGTTGTCGGCAGCCGTCTTGGCCGACTCGTAGGCGTCGAGCGCCCGCTGGTAGTCGGCCCGCTGCCCCGCGTCGAGCTCGCGCCCGGCGACGTCGGCGTCGAGCTGCTGCAGCTCCTCGCCGAGCACGGTGACGTCCTCGAAGACCAGCGTCCGCACGGGCGCGAGCTCGGCCTCCCGCTGCTCCAGCTCGCGCTGCTTGCCCGCCGCACTCGCCCGCCGCAGGCCCACGACGAGCCCGGCACCCAGCACCACGATCAGCAGGAGCAGCAACCAGTCCATGGCCCCGAGCCTACGTCCGGGCCGGGAGCGCGGCCCGGGCCAGCCGCTCGCCCGCCCGTGCGGCGGCCTCCCGCAGCTCGGGCGGCCCGAGCACGTCGAGCTCGGCACGCAGCGAGAGCAGGAAGACCACGAGCGAGTCGAGGTCGTCGGCGCCCGCGGTGAGCAGGCACGCCCCGGGCCCGTCGGGCTCGAGCCGCGCGGCCTGGGGGCTCACCCACTCCCCCACCTCCTCGACCGTGCGGTGCACCCGGACCCGCGCGACGTGGCGGTACGGCGCTGCGCTGACCGACCGCTGCACGAGCTCCACCGGGTCGGGGTGCTCGCGCGGGGTGAAGCGCCAGGTCGTGACCTCCAGCCCCGACATCCGGTCGAGGCGGAAGGTGCGCCAGTCGTCGCGGTCGAGGTCGTGCGCCACCAGGTACCACCGGCGACTGGTCGCGACGAGCCGCACCGGCTCCGCCCGGCGCTCGGTCTCCTCGCCGGCGTGGCTGGTGTAGCCGAAGCGCACCCGGACCCGGTCGCGGCAGGCCCGGGCCAGCCGCAGCAGCACGTCGCCGTCGACCTGGGTGGTGCC
>JBQGFI010000177.1:0-2122 GCA_052040065.1 Marmoricola sp. | reverse complement strand
GGGCAGCACCCGCTGGGCGCAGGGCGGGATCGCCGCTTCCGTGGGTCGGGACGACACCCCGGAGCAGCACGCGGCCGACACCCTCGAGGCGGGTGCGGGGGCGTGCGACCCCGCGGCCGTGGCCGGGCTGACCGCCGAGGGCCCCGCGCGGGTCGGTGACCTGGTCGCCGCCGGCGCCTGCTTCGACCGCGACGCCGAGGGCGCACTGCTGCTCGGCCGCGAGGGCGGGCACCGGCGCCGTCGCATCCTGCACGCGTCGGGCGACGCCACAGGGGTCGAGGTCGCCCGCGCGCTGGAGCTGCGGGCCCGCGCGCTGGGCGTGCCGTGGGTCGACGGCCGGGTCACCGGGCTGCTGGTGTCGGGCGGACGCGTGGTGGGTGTCGACGTGGGTGGCCGGCAGCTGCGTGCGCGCGCCGTCGTGCTCGCCACCGGCGGGCTCGGCCACGCCTACCCCGTGACCACCAACCCCACCGGGGTCACCGGCGACGGACTGGCGCTGGCGCTGCTCGCGGGCGCGACGCTCGCCGACGTGGAGTTCGTGCAGTTCCACCCCACGGCGCTGTGGACGGGGGCGGCGTACGGCCAGGTGCCGCTCGTCACCGAGGCCCTGCGTGGCGAGGGCGCGGTGCTGCGCGACGCCGCCGGCGAGGCCTTCATGCAGGGACGCCACCCGCTGGCCGACCTCGCGCCCCGCGACGTGGTGGCGCGGGCGGTGCACGAGGTGATGCGGCGCGACGCGACGCCGTACGTGCTGCTGGACACGCGCCCGGTCACCGACCTCGAGCGTCGCTTCCCGACCGTCGCCGCGGCCTGCCGGGCGCACGGCGTCGACCTCGCCTCGGTGCCGGTCACGCCGGCCGAGCACTACCTGTGCGGCGGCGTGCTCACCGACGGGTGGGGCGCCAGCGACGTGCCCGGCCTGTACGCCGTCGGCGAGGTCGCCGCGACCGGCGTGCACGGCGCCAACCGGCTGGCCTCCAACAGCCTGCTCGAGGGCCTGGTCTACGGGCACCGCGTCGCGACGCGGCTCGCCCAGGAGCTGCCCCGGCCCGTCTCCGCCGCCGCCGAGCTGTGCACCCTCGCCCCGGCGACGGCGCGATCGGCGCGCGCCCGCGAGCTGCTCGGGGGTGCCGGCGGACTGGTGCGCGACGGTGTGGGTCTGGCCGACGCCCGGCGTGGGCTGCTCGCCGAGCCGGCCACGGAGGTCACCTGGCTGGTCGCGGCCGCCGTGCTCGGGGCCGCCGAGGTGCGCCGCGAGAGCCGGGGGTGCCACGTGCGCTCCGACGAGCCCGACAGCCGGGCGTGGTGGCGGCGGCGCATCGGCGTCCGGCTCGACCAGGCGGGCGTGCCCCGCCCGGCGGCCGAGCGGCAGGAGTGGGCCGCGTGAGCGCCGTGGAGTCGCTGCGCGAGGCCGGGCTCGACCCCGACGCGGTCGACCGGTTGCTGCGGCTGACCCTGGAGGAGGACCTCGGCGAGGTCGGCGACCTCACCTCGCAGCTCACCGTGGCCGAGGACGCCGTGCTCGACGTGGCCTACGTCGCCCGCGAGGACGGCGTCGTCGCCGGCCTGGTCGTGCTCGCCCGGCTGGTCGAGCTCGCCGCCCCCACGGCCGTGCTCGAGGTCTGCGGCGCCGACGGCGACCGCGTGGCGGCAGGCGCGGTGCTCGCGCGGCTGCACGGACCGGCCCGCGACGTGCTCGCCCTCGAGCGCACCTCGCTCAACCTGCTCGGCCACCTCAGCGGCGTCGCCACCGCGACTCGCGCCTGGGCCGACGCCGTCGCCGGCACCGGCGCGCGGGTGCGCGACACCCGCAAGACGATGCCGCTGCTGCGCGCGCTGCAGAAGTACGCCGTGCGGTGCGGCGGCGGCGTCAACCACCGCGCCGGCCTCTACGACGCCGTGCTCGTCAAGGACAACCACGTCGCCGCGGCCGGCGGCGTCGCCGTCGCAACCCGGGCCGTGGTCGGGGCGGCCCCCGTGGTGCAGGTCGAGGTCGACTCGCTGGAGCAGCTCGACGAGGCGCTCGCCGAGGGCGCGCCGCAGGTGCTGCTCGACAACTTCACCCTCGCCGACCTGCGCACCGCCGTCGCACGGGTGCGGTTGGTGGCGCCGGCGGTGGTCG
>JBQGFI010000176.1:0-2312 GCA_052040065.1 Marmoricola sp. | reverse complement strand
CGCCGAGGCGCGCGCGAGCTTCGCCGGAGCGGTGCGCTCGCTGCCGCCGCTCCCCGAGCCGGTGATGGTGCTCGACATCGGGGGCGGCTCGACCGAGCTCATCCTCGGCGACGCGTCCGGGGAGGTGCTCCGCGGTCGCAGCCTCGACATCGGCTCGGTGCGGCTCAACGAGCGCCACCTCGCCAGCGACCCGCCCACCCGCGAGGAGGTCGAGGCGGCGGTCGCCGACATCGACGCCGCGCTCGACGACAGCGAGGTCGATCCCGCCGAGGCGGGGTCGATCGTCGGTGTCGCGGGCACCGTGACCACGCTGGCCGCGGCGGTGATGGACCTCGGCACCTACGACCGCACCGTCATCCACCACAGCGTGCTGCGACCCGACGCGATCCAGGGCGCCGTCCACCGGCTGCTCGTGATGTCGGTGGAGGAGCGGCGCCACCTCGGCTACATGCACCCCGGACGTGCCGACGTCATCGGCGCCGGCGGCCTGATCCTGACCCGGGTGCTGTCCCGCGCCACGGTCGGCTCCCTGCTCGTCTCGGAGCACGACATCCTCGACGGCCTGGCGTGGTCGCTCGCGTGAGGCGGCGCTCGCCGCTCTTCGTGGCGCGGCGGGTGGTGCGCGAGTTCGTCGCCGACTCGGGGGTCGACGCCGGCGCCGCCCTGACCTTCTACGCGCTCCTCTCGCTGCTGCCCGCCCTGGTCGTGCTGGTCTCGCTCGTCGGCGTGGCCGGCCAGGCGAGCAAGACGGTCGTCGTCATCGAGCGGGTGGTGGCCCGCCTCTTCACGCCCGAGACCGCCGCCCAGGTCGCCGACGTGCTCGGCGACGTGGGGCGCTTCGACGGCAGCGGCTACACGCTGCTGGCCGGGCTCGCCGGCCTGCTCTGGACCGCGAGCGCCTACGTCAACGCCTTCGGGCGCGCGATCAACCGGGTCTACGAGGTGGAGGAGGGCCGGCCCTGGTGGCGGCTGCGGCCGCTGCAGGTCCTCGTCACCCTCGCCACGCTGCTGCTCACGGCCGCCGGCGTGGTCGTGGTCGCGGTCACCGGGCCCGTCGCCGACGTGGTCGGTGACGCCCTGGGGGTCGGCGACGACCTCGTGACCGTCTGGGGGGTCGCCAAGTGGCCGGTGCTGGGGCTGCTCGTCATGGTCGTGGTCGCGATGCTCTACCACCTCACGCCCAACGTGCACTTCGGCCGCGTCCGGCTGGTCACGGTGGGCTCGTGCAGCGCGATCCTGGCCTGCCTCGCCGTCTCCGTCGGCTTCGGGCTGTACGCCGCCACGCTGGGCGACTACAACCGCACCTACGGCGCGCTGGCCGGGGCGGTCGTGCTCGCCCTGTGGCTGTGGCTGATCAACATGACGCTCGTGCTCGGGGCCGTGCTCGACGCCGAGCTCGAGCGGGGCCGCCAGCTGCAGCGGGGGCTGCCCGCGGAGGCGCGGCTGCAGATGCGGGTCCGCGAGGACTCTGCGGCGACCAGGCGCCGCGAGCGCGAGGAGCGCGACGTCGCCCAGATGCGGGAGCAGCGCGAGCAGGCCACGTCGTGAGGGCGCGCTCGGCCGGTGGCGTGCGCCGTGCGGCCGCCGGCGCCCGCGACCTGGCCGACCTCGACGCACGGATCCCGGACTGCTTCGCCTGCCCCCGGCTCGTGGCCTGGCGCGAGCAGGTGGCGCGCGAGCGGCGCGCGGCGTACGCCGAGGAGCACTACTGGGGCCGGCCCGTGCCCGGCTTCGGCGACCCGGCGCCCCGCGTGCTCGTCGTGGGCCTGGCCCCCGCGGCCCACGGCGCCAACCGCACCGGCCGGGTCTTCACCGGCGACCGCTCCGGCGACTGGCTCTTCGCCTCGATGCACCGGGTGGGGCTGGCCAACCAGCCCACCTCGCGCCACGCCGACGACGGGCTGCGGCTGCTCGAGGCGCGGGTGACCGCGGCCGTGCGGTGCGCGCCGCCCGCCAACAAACCGACCCCGGAGGAGCGCGACACCTGCGCGCCGTGGCTCGACCGCGAGCTGCGCGAGGCGCTGCCCGCGCTGCGCGCCGTGGTCTGCCTGGGCGGCTTCGGCTGGGCTGCCGCGCTCCCGGCGCTCGCCGGCGCGGGCGTGGCCGTACCCCGTCCGCGGCCCCGCTTCGGGCACGGCGTCCAGGTCGACCTGGCGCGACCGGACGGCTCGCTGGCCGTGCTCGGCTGCTACCACCCCTCGCAGCAGAACACCTTCACCGGCCGGCTGACCGAGCCGATGATCGACGAGGTGCTCTCGCGGGCGGCCGCCCTATAGTCGCCCGCGCGCCCCGGTATCCCAATCGGCAGAGGA
>JBQGFI010000175.1:0-9732 GCA_052040065.1 Marmoricola sp. | reverse complement strand
CGCGATGTGGCCGACGCAGAGCCCGGTCGTGCCGCCGCTGAAGCGCCCGTCGGTGATGAGCAGGACGTCCTTGCCCAGGCCGGCGCCCTTGATGGCGCCGGTGATGGCGAGCATCTCGCGCATCCCGGGACCGCCCTTGGGACCCTCGTAGCGGATCACCACCACGTCGCCGGCCGTGATGCCACCCTGCTCGAGGGCGTCCATCGCGGCACGCTCGCCGTCGAAGACCCGCGCGGTGCCGGTGAAGGTCGACTCGTCGAAGCCGGCCGACTTCACCACCGCACCCTCGGGGGCCAGCGAGCCCTTGAGGATGGTGAGCCCGCCGGTGGCGTGGATCGGGTCCTTCAGCGCGCGCACGATGGTGCCGTCGAGCGGCTTGGGGGCGAGCGCCTCGAGGTTCTCGGCCACCGTGCGACCGGTCACCGTGGGCACGTCGCCGTGGATCAGGCCCGCCTGCATCAGCGCGTTCATCACCACGGGGATGCCGCCGACGCGGTCGAAGTCGGTCCAGACGTAGCGGCCGAAGGGCTTCATGTCGGCCAGGTGCGGCACCTTCTCGCCGATGCGCACGAAGTCGTCGAGGGTCAGGTCGACGTCGGCCTCGCGGGCGATGGCGAGCAGGTGGAGCACGGCGTTGGTCGAGCCGCCGAGCGCCATGGCCACGGCGATGGCGTTCTCGAAGGCCTCGCGCGTCATGATCTGCCGCGCGGTCAGGCCCTGGCGCAGCATCTCGACGACGGCCTCGCCGGACTTGTGGGCGATGCCGTCGCGGCGACGGTCGACCGCCGGCGGGGCCGAGGAGCCGGGCAGCGCCATGCCGAGCGCCTCGGCGACGCTGGCCATGGTGTTGGCGGTGTAGGCACCGCCGCAGGCACCCTCGCCCGGGCAGATGGCGCGCTCGACCTTGTCGACCTGCTCGCGGGTGATCTTGCCGGCGAGGCAGGCGCCGACGGCCTCGAAGGCGTCGATGATCGTGACGTCGCGGCCGTCGACCTGGCCCGGCATGATCGTGCCGGCGTAGACGAAGACGTTGGCGAGGTCGAGGCGCGCGGCGGCCATGAGCATGCCCGGCAGCGACTTGTCGCAGCCGGCGAGCAGCACCGAGCCGTCGAGGCGCTCGGCCATCATCACGGTCTCGACGGAGTCGGCGATGACCTCGCGGGAGACCAGCGAGAAGTGCATCCCCTCGTGACCCATCGAGATGCCGTCGGAGACCGAGATGGTGCCGAACTCCAGCGGGTAGCCGCCGGCCGCGTGCACGCCGCTCTTGACCGCCTTGGCCAGCCGGTCGAGGGAGAGGTTGCCGGGGGTGATCTCGTTCCAGCTCGACCCCACGCCGATCTGGGGCTTGGCCCAGTCGTCGTCGCCCATGCCGACCGCGCGGAGCATGCCGCGTGAGGCGGTCGCCTCCAGGCCGTCGGTGACGGCGCGGGAGCGGGGCTTGATGTCGGGCGCGGGCCGGTCGCCGGAGGGGCTGGACGTGCTGGTCATGGGGCGAGGGTAGTCCGCCACACCGGTCCCAGCGGCAGCCGGACCTCGCCCCAGCGCCGCTCCAGCGCGGCGTGCAGGCGCCCCGCGAAGCGGGGCAGGACGGCGAGCGGCGCGGGCGGCGTCGCCGCGGCGGCCAGCGCCAGCCGGTGCATCACCATGGCCCGCCGCGCGGGCACCTCCGGACGGGCCCCCTCGTCGGACTCCGGGTCGAGTGCCCGCGGGAGGAACCAGCCGGGGCTCACCACCGACCACGCCAGCGTGGTCACGGCCAGCTCCCCGTGCAGCCGGGGCCCGGCGCCGGTCGCGGCGGCGTACCGCCCGACCGCCGCGTCGACCTGCTCGCGCGGCATCGCCCACGAGCACCAGCAGCTCGGCCAGGGCACCGTGAGGTAGGCGAGGTCCCACGCCGGGTGGAGCAGCTGGGCACCCTCGAGGTCGAGCAGCAGCATCCGGTCGCCGAGGTCGACGTTGTTGTCGGGGCACACGTCGCCCGGCGAGATGACGAGCGCGTCCGAGAGCAGCCGCGGCACCTGGCGCAGGGCGTCGAGCACCTCCTCGAGACCGTCGACGCCGAGCTCCGGCAGCACCTCGGCGTAGCCCGCCGCCGACGTGCCGGGCAGCTCCCCGAGGTCGGGCACCGCCGTCGCTCCCCGGCGCTCGACGGCCTCGGCGAAGGCGGCGACCCGCTCCGGGGTCGCCGCCGCGTGCAGGGCGGCCAGCGCGTCGACCCACCCGTCGAGCCGCCGTCGCGCCAGCGGGCGGTCGGCGCCGAGCAGCGCGTGCGCCAGGTGCTCCCCGGCGCCGAGGTCCTCCATCACGATCGTCCGCGAGGCGTCGTCGTGGCCGACCAGCGCCGGCACCGTGCCGGTCCCCGTCAGCACCTCCAGCGCCGAGCACTCGCGGGCGTAGCCGGCGGCCTCCTCCGCGCGGTGCACCTTCACGACGTACGACGCCCGCCCCGCCACGACCCGCCACACCGCGGTGCGGCTGCTGCCGCCGAGGTCGACCGGCTCGTCGGCCGGACGTCCGAGCAGGCGCTCGACCGTGGCGGCGTGCTGCTCCCAGGTCAGGTCCACGCCCGCGACCCTAGGACGACGCTGCCTAGGGTGGCCGGATGCGCACGATCATCGGCGTCGCCGGCGCCCCGGGCTCGGGCAAGACGACCTACGCCACCGCGCTCGCGGCCGACCTGGGGGCGGCGTACCTGCCGATGGACGGCTTCCACCTCGCCGACGTCGCGCTCGACGCCCTCGGGCTGCGGGCGCGCAAGGGCGCACCCGAGACCTTCGACGCCCACGGGTACGCCGCGCTGCTGCGGCGGGTGCGGGAGGAGCGCGACCACGTCGTCTGGGCCCCCGGCTTCGAGCGCGACCTCGAGCAGCCCCTCGCGGGCGCCCTCGCCGTGCCGCCGGACGCCGACGTCGTCGTGACCGAGGGCAACTACCTGCTGCTCGACCGGCCCGAGTGGCGCGCCGTCCGGGCCGAGCTCGACGAGTGCCGCTTCCTCGAGGTCGACGACACCGTGCGTCGGGCGCGCCTCGTGGCCCGGCACGTGCGCTTCGGCAAGACCCCCGCCGAGGCCGAGGCCTGGGTCGCCCGCGTCGACGACCCCAACGCCGCGCTCGTGCTCGCCTCCCGCTCCCGGGCGGACCGGGTGGTCAGCGGCTGACCCCGGCGGGTGCTTTTGGGGCCAAAAGGCCCCTGCCGGCGCGATCGGGGAGGATCCCGTTCACCTGGTGCGCGAGATCCTCCCCGATGCTGTCCAGGGGGCCATGTGGCCGCGACAGAACCCGGCGGGCGGCCCGGACCCGTACGGCGGCAGACGCGGCGACGGCGACGATGTCGAGCGCATGAGAGTGCTCTCACGAGCGGCTCATGGTCGGTTCACGCGGGCGTCCCAGCCTGTTCACCATGAGCGCACTGCAGGCCGCCCCGCCGGTCCCCCGCCGCCGCGTCGCGCTGTACTCCCACGACACGCAGGGCCTCGGGCACGTACGCCGCAACATCGAGATCGCGCGGGCGCTGCTGGCCGGGCGGCCCGACACCGACGTGCTGCTGCTCTCGGGCGCGCCGGAGGCCGCGCAGCTGCCGCGGCCCGAGCAGGCCGGGCTCGTGGTGCTGCCGTCGGTCTCCAAGAGCCGGGCCGGCGAGTACGCCGCCACCTCACCGGGGCTCGGGCTGGACGAGGTGCTCCGGCTCCGCGGGGCCATGGTCGCCTCGGCCGTCGAGCACTTCCGGCCCGACGTGCTCGTCGTCGACAAGGAGGCGCGCGGGCTGCGCGGCGAGCTCGACCCCGCGCTCGCCGTCGCGCGCCGCACGGTGGGCGCCGGCGGGCGGCGTACCCGGCTGGTGCTGGGGCTGCGCGACGTGCTCGACGCGCCCCTCACCGCACGGCGCGAGTGGGAGACGGCCGGGACCACCCGGACGCTGCGCTCCTCCTACGACGCGGTCTGGGTCTACGGCGACCCGCGCGTGCACGACGTCGGCGACGCCTGCGGTCTCCCCCGCGACGTGCGCGCGATGATGCGCTTCACCGGCTACCTCGCCGAGGGCCGCCACCACGGGTCGCCGTCGGCGTACGCCGGGGGGCGCGAGCCCTACGTGCTCTGCCTGGTCGGCGGCGGCCAGGACGGCGTCGACCTCGCCGACGCCTTCGTCCGCGCCCCGCTCCCCCGGGGCCACCGCGGCGTCGTGGTCACCGGGCCCTACATGCCCCGCACCGCCCGCCACGCGCTCCGCGCCCTCGCCGAGACCCGCGACGACCTCACCGTGCTGGGCTTCGTCGACGACACCCCGGCGCTGATCGACGGCGCCGCGGCCGTGGTGACCATGGGCGGCTACAACACCGTCTGCGAGCTGCTGGCCTCGGGCCGGCCGGGCCTGGTGGTGCCGCGCGTGGTGCCCCGGCTCGAGCAGGCGGTGCGGGCCGACGAGCTCGCCCGCCGCACCCACCTCGACGCGCTGCACCCCGACCAGGCGTCGGCCGAGGCGCTCGGCGCCTGGCTGGTCGACGCCGTGCGCCGTGACGGCGGTGCGCACGACCTCGACCTCGGCGGGCTCTCCCGCCTGCCCGCCCTGCTCGACCAGCTCCTCGAGGGGATCGACGATGTCACTGCCTGACCAGCCCCACCGGATCGGCTACGTGCTGAAGATGTATCCGCGCTTCTCCGAGACCTTCATCGTCAACGAGGTCCTCGCGATGGAGGAGCTCGGCGCCTCGCTGCACGTCTTCTCGCTGCGCCTGCCGGTCGACGGCCGCTTCCACGAGCGCCTCGCGCAGGTCCGCGCGCCCGTCACCTACCTGCCGCACCGGCTCAAGCCGCGCGAGCTGTGGGACCTGCTGCGGCAGCGACGCGACGAGCTGCCGCGGCTCGCCGCGGAGCTCGAGGGCCTGCTCGCGCTGCCCGTGGAGGACGCCGTCGCCGCCGTCGAGCTCGCCGCGCAGGTGCAGCAGCACGGGCTGACCCACCTGCACGCGCACTTCGGCTCGGTCGCCACCGACGTCGCCCGGATGGCGGCGCGGCTAACCGGCGTCGGCTACAGCTTCACCGCGCACGCCAAGGACATCTTCCACGCCGAGGTCGACCACGAGGCGCTGCGCACCAAGCTCGCCGAGGCCCGCTTCTGCGTCACCGTCAGCGACTACAACCTGACCCACCTGCGCGAGCGGTACGGCGCGGCCGCCGACGGCGTCGTCCGCCTCTACAACGGCCTCGACCTCGACCTGCTCCCCTACCACCCGCCGCACGGGCGCCAGGGCGTGATGGCCGTCGGACGGCTGGTCGAGAAGAAGGGCTTCACCCACCTGCTCGACGCGATCGCGCTGCTGCGCGACCGCGGCCGCGTGGTGCCGCTCGACCTCGTCGGCTCCGGTCCCGAGGAGCAGCCCCTGCGCGACCAGGTGGCGCGGCTGGGCCTGGCCGACCTGGTCACCTTCCACGGGCCGCTGCCGCAGGGCCGGATGATCGAGGTGATGCGCCGGGCGGCGGTGATGGCCGCCCCCTGCGTCGTCGGCGACGACGGCAACCGCGACGGGCTGCCCACGGTGCTGCTGGAGAGCCTGGCGGTCGGCACCCCCGCCGTGAGCACCCCGGTCACCGGCATCCCCGAGGCGATCGTCGACGACCGCACAGGGCTGCTGGTGCCCGAGGGCGATGCCGCGGCGCTCGCCGACGCGCTGCAGCGGGTGCTCGACGACCCCGCCCGCGCACGCCGGCTGGCCGACCTGGGTCGCGCCCTGGTCGAGGAGCGCTTCGACGTGCGGCGCAACGCCGCGTCGCTGCTCGACCTGATGACGAGTGCCGCCCCCGCGGTCCGGGAGCTGCAGGAGGTGGGGGCATGAGGATCGCCTACGTCTGCGCCGACCCCGGCATCCCGGTCTTCGGCACCAAGGGCGCCTCGCTGCACGTGCGCGCGGTCGTGCGCGAGCTGCGCCGGCGCGGACACGAGGTGCACCTGGTCTGCGCCCGCACCGGCGGCGAGGCACCCGCCGACCTCGCCGACCTCCCCGTCCACCTGCTGCCGCGGGTGCGTGGCGAGGTGACCGCCGACCGGGAGCGCAGCGCGCAGGCCAGCGACGCCGCCGTCGGGCCGGTGCTCGACGCACTCGCGCCGCAGCTGGTCTACGAGCGCTACTCGCTGTGGGGCCGCACGGCCACCGCGTGGTCGCGCCGCCACCACGTGCGCTCGGTGCTCGAGGTCAACGCACCGCTGGTCGAGGAGCAGGCCCGCCACCGCGGCCTGGTCGACCGCGCGGGCGCCGAGACGGTGGCCCTCGACGCGCTGGCCGCCGCCGGCACCGTCGTCTGCGTCACCGACGAGGTGCGGGCGTGGGCCCGGGAGCGCACGCCGCGCCCCCACCTGGTGCACACCGTCGCCAACGGCGTCGACACCGACCGCGTGCGACCCCGCAGCACACCGCCGACCCCGTCGGACGCCGAGCGCTTCACCGTGGGCTTCGTCGGCACCCTGAAGCCGTGGCACGGCGTCGACGTGCTCGTCGACGCGATGGCGCTGCTGGTGCGTCGCGACCCGACCTACCGGCTGCTGCTGGTCGGCACCGGCCCCGAGCACGAGCGCCTGGAGGCGCGCGTCGACCGGGCCGGCCTGGCGGCGTACGTCGAGCTCACCGGCGCCGTCGACGCCGAGGAGATCCCGGCGCTGCTGCACCGGATGGACGTCGCGACGGCGCCCTACCCCGACCTCGCGGGCTGCTACTTCTCGCCGCTGAAGGTCTACGAGTACCTCGCGGCCGGGCTCCCCGTCGTCGCGAGCCGCGTCGGCGTGCTTCCCGACCTGCTCGACCAGGGTCGGCTCGGCGAGCTCGCCGTGCCGGGCGACCCCCACGACCTGGCGGCGGCGGTCGCGCGGCTGCGCGCCGACGACGTGCGCCGCGACCGGCTGCGCGCCCAGGCCCGCGCGGTCGCCGAGACCCACGACTGGGCGCACGTCGTCACGCGCATCCTCGCCCTCGCCGAGCAGGAGGCGTCCCATGCCGTCGCGTGACCAGAAGCCGGCCTCGCTGCGCCAGTCGCTGCCCGGCCTGCGGCGCACCGGCCGGCACGTGCGCCCGCACCTGCGCGCCGAGCGGCCGCTGCTGGCGGGCGGGCTGCTCGCGCTGCTGCTCGAGGTGTCGATGCGGCTGCTGGAGCCGTGGCCGCTGAAGTTCGTCATCGACGCGGTCGTCGCCGCCGGCGGCAGCACCGCGGGCGCCCAGCCGGCCGGGCTGACCCTGGAGCAGGTGCTGCTGCTCGCGTCGGGCGGGCTGCTGGTCGTCGTGCTGCTGCGCGCGCTGGCGGCGTACCTGACCACGCTGAGCTTCGCGCTCGCGGGCAGCCGGCTGATGACCCGGGTGCGCGGCGACGCCTTCGCCCACCTGCAGGGCCTCTCGATGAGCTTCCACGACAAGGCCCGCACCGGCGACCTGGTCACCCGCGTCACCAGCGACGTCGGCCGCCTCCGCGAGGTCGCGGTGACGGCCGCGCTGCCGCTGGTCGGCAACGTGCTGACGATGGTCGGCATGGTGGCCGTGGTCGCCCTGCTCGACTGGCAGCTGGCGCTGCTGATGCTCAGCGTGGTGCCGCTCTTCCTGCTCACCGGCACCCGGCACAGCAAGAAGATCAACGGCGTCTCCCGCAAGCAGCGCACCGCCGAGGGCGCGATCGCCAGCCTGGCCACCGAGAGCCTCGCCTCGATGCGCGTCGTCCAGTCCTACTCGCTGGAGGACCGGATGCAGCAGTCCTTCGCCTCCAGCAACACCAAGACCCTCAAGGACGGCGTCCAGGCCAAGAAGCTCTCCGCCGGCCTCGAGCGCAAGACCGACGTGCTCGTCGGCATCGCCACCGCGCTGGTGCTCTACGTCGGCGCCCGCCGCGTCGTCGACGGCGCGCTCACCGCCGGCGAGCTCGTCGTCTTCCTCACCTACCTCAAGGCGACCTTCAAGCCGATGCGCGACCTCGCGAAGTACACCGGCCGCATCGCCCAGGCCGCCGCCTCGGGCGAGCGCCTGGTCGACCTGCTGGAGGAGCGTCCCACCGTCGTCGACACGCCGTACGCCGTCCCGGCGCCCCGGCTGCGTGGCGAGCTCCGGCTCCGCGACGTGTGGCTCTCCTACGAGCCCGGCCACCCGGTGCTGCGCGGTCTCGACCTGCACGTGCCGGCCGGGCAGCGGGTCGCGCTGGTCGGGCCGTCGGGGGCCGGCAAGTCCAGCGTCGCCGGCCTGCTCTCGCGGCTGCGGGACCCCGACGAGGGCGCGGTGGCCCTCGACGGCCACGACCTGCGCCACCTCACCCTGGCCTCGGTCCGGCCGCAGGTCGCGGTGGTGCTGCAGGAGAGCGTGCTCTTCGCCACCACCGTGCGCGACAACATCGCCTGGGGCAGCCCGGGCGCCACCGACGACGACGTCGAGCGCGCCGCACGCCTGGCCGGGGCCCACGACTTCATCCTCCGGCTGCCCGACGGCTACGACACCGTGGTCGGCGAGCGCGGCGACACCCTCTCGGGCGGACAGCGCCAGCGCATCGCGATCGCCCGCGCCGCCGTGCGCGACGCCCCGGTGGTGGTGCTCGACGAGGCGATGACCGGCCTCGACCAGGAGACCGAGCGCGAGGTCGTCAGCGCGCTCGAGCGACTCACCGAGGGCCGCACCACGCTCGTGATCACCCACGACCTCGACGCCGCCCGCGGTTGCGACCGCGTCGTCTGGCTCGAGCGCGGCGTGGTCGCCGACGACGGCACGCCCGACGAGGTGCTCGCACGCCGTCCCGACGTGCGGGAGGTGTCCCGTGCCGCCGGCTGAGGCGCTCGCCCCGGCGGTGCTGCCCGCCGCGACCGCGGAGCTGGCCGAGCGCGACCGCGCCCTGCCGATGCTGCCGATGCTGCTGTGCGACACGGTGCTCTCCGCCTGGCTCTCGGCGCGGCTCGGCGAGCCGGTCGTCGCCCGCCGGCGCTACCTGCGCTACAAGGCCGGCACGGCGTGCCTGGCCCGGGTCGACGTGCGTCCGGCCGCCGGCGAGACCGGGTCGCCCCGCACCATGATGCTCGCGCACTGGGCCGACCCCGGGGGCGCCAAGCTCGACAAGGCCCGGAGCAAGGCCCCCGAGGGGACGGTGCTGCTGGTCGACGCCGACAGCGGCGTGCTGGTCACCTCGCCCGCCGCCGACCGGCACCTGCCCGCGCTGCGGCGGCTCGAGGACCCCGCCCGTCGCGCCGACCTGCTGCGCTCGGTGCTCGGCGACGACCGCTTCGCCGACCCCGGCGCACGCAGCACGACGCTGTCCTACAAGCCGCACCGACGCTGGGTCGGCCGGGTCTCCGTCGACGGGAGGCACGCGCTGGTGCGCGTCTACCGACCCGCCGACCTCGACCGGGTGGCCGAGGTCTGGGCCCACACCCGCGCGCTCGCCGAGGCGGGGGAGCCGGTCTCGCGGCTCCTCGGCACCCACCGGCGGCTCGGGGTCGCCGGCGTCGAGTGGGTCCCCGGGCACCGACTCTGCCTCGACGGCGACGCGGCGCTCCTCCCCGACCTCGGGGCGGTGCTCGCCCGGCTGCACGCGCGGCCGGCCCGGCTGCCGGCCCAGCCCGTCGGCGAGCGCACCCGCGCCCTGCGCCGCACGGCGGCGGCGGGGTCGGTGCTGCTGCCGCGCCTGGCGCCGCGGCTCCACCGGGTCGTCGACCTGGCCACCACCGCCCTGCACGCGCTGCCACCCGCGCCGCGCGCGACCCTGCACGGCGACCGCTCCG
>JBQGFI010000174.1:0-9278 GCA_052040065.1 Marmoricola sp. | reverse complement strand
GCGAGCATCCGGTCGGTGCGGGTGCCCGCCTTCTTCGTGGTTGCCGAGTCAGCCATGAGGAGGTGCTCCTAGGGGGTGCCGGGACGGTCGAAGTAGGCCGGGACCTCGACGGCGCCACCCTGCGCCTCGAAGTCGTGACGGGCGGCCTCGCGCAGGGCGGGGTCGCAGACGAAGTCGGCGGTCACGGCCGCCAGGGCGTACGCCGCGTCGGTGACCACCTGGTCGGCCTCCGCCCCCACCGCAGCCTCGGCGAACTCGCGCGTGTGCAGCGAGAGGTCGCTGACCTGCTGGGGGTCGGTGATGCTCACCATCGCGTGCACGCCGGGCACGCGGAAGGACACGTTGCCGAAGTCGGTCGACCCGGCGAAGAGGCTCGGCAGCACGCCCGCGGGCAGCACGCGGCGCCCGCGCTCGGCGTAACGGCGGCTCCAGCTGGCGGCGAGTGCGGCATTGGTGCGGATCGGCAGGTACGCCGGCGCCTCGTCCCAGGTGAGCTCGACCGCGCACCCGGTCATCAGCGCCGCGCCGCGCACGATGTCGGCGAGCCGGTCGGACAGGATGCCGAGCGACTCGGGGTACTCGCTGCGCAGGTAGAAGAGCAGCTCGGCGCGCTCGGGGATCACGTTGGGGCGCTCGCCGCCGTCGGTGACCACGCCGTGCACGCGGTCGGTCGGCGGCATCTGCTGCCGGTGCAGCGCGACGCCCTGGTAGGCCAGCGAGACCGCGTCGAGGGCGTTGCGGCCCATGAACGGCTGCGCGGAGGCGTGCGCGGCGATGCCGGTGAAGGTCGCGCGCAGCTGACGGCGCCCCAGGAAGACCGGCGCGGCGACGTCGTAGGTGAAGGGGTGCACCATCACCGCCGCGTCGATGCCGTCGAGGGCGCCGTTGCGAGCCATCAGCTCCTTGCCGCCGCCGCCCTCCTCGGCCGGGGTGCCCAGCCACACCACCCGTCCCGGCAGCCGGTCGGCGACACGGGCGAGCGCGAGGAAGGCGCCCACGCCGGTGGTGGCGATGACGTTGTGCCCGCACGCGTGGCCGATGCCGGGGAGCGCGTCGTACTCCGACATCACGGCGACGGTGGGTCCGTCGGAGTCGGGGTTGAGCACCGCCTCCAGGGCGGTGTCGAGGCCGTAGGCCTTGCGGGTGACGGGGATGCCGTGCGCCTCCACCAGCTGGGCGAGGGCCTCGGCGGAGCGGTGCTCCTCGAAGGCCGGCTCCGGGTGGTCGGCGAGGTCGTGCGAGGCCTCGACGAGCGTGGCGCCCAGGGCGGCCACGGCCTCCCAGACCTCCGCGAGGAGCTCGGGCGGCGCGCCGGGCGACTCGGAGAACGGTGCCACGGCGCCGGCGGCGCGGGCCTCGGTCTCGGCGCCGAGCTGCTGCAGCAGGAAGGGGTCGACCGGCAGGGGGCGGTCGGCGTACGGATCGGTCACGGGCAACCCTCGAGGTCGTTCGGACAATCGCACGAACCTAACAGCGGCCTGCGTCAGTCGTGCAACACCGTCGTGACGAGCAGGTCGCGCACCGCGGGCAGCGCGGCGCGGTCGGAGGGGAGCCAGCCGACCTCGTCGAGCTGGTCGGCGGCCAGCCAGCGCAGGGCGTCGTGGGAGTCGCCGGGGACGGGGTCGGTGGTGGCGCTGACCACGAAGAGCCGCAGCTCGAGGCGCTCCGAGATCGGCCACGGGTGACCGGCCTCGCCCAGCTCCGGCCCGACGGTGACGGTGACGCCCAGCTCCTCGCGGAGCTCGCGCACGAGCGCACGGTCGGCCGTCTCGTCGGGCTCGACCTTGCCGCCGGGGAACTCCCAGAGCCCCACTGGCGGCGTCGAGCGCCGCGCCGCGAGCACGCGACCGTCGCGCAGGAGCACCGCGCCGACCACGGTGGTGCGCCCCGGCACCGCTCAGGCCGCCCGGCGGAAGCCGTCGACGACGTCCCAGACCCAGATCACGACGCACGAGGCGAGCACGACCAGGTGGGCAACGCCCGGGTCGAAGCCCGGCCACCCCTCCTGGATCGCGGCCACGGCGTCGCGGTCGAGCAGGCGCTCGCTCCAGGCGAGGTAGGCCAGCGGCAGCGCGAGGAGCGTGGTGGGGAGCAGGTTGAGCACCGCCGTGCGGCGGGTCCAGCCGGTCCGGTACTTCCAGACCTCGTAGGCCGCCTCGCCCGCCAGGGCCAGCAGCAGCACCGGGATCCAGAACGACCAGAGCGCCGGGTCGAGGAGCGGGTGGCCGTCGACGGGCGGGCGCAGCTGCTGCCACACCAGGGCGCCGGCCAGGAGCGCGTAGAAGGACAGCGAGGCGGCGAGGTCGCAGACGGAGCCTCGTGCCGCGCGCACCGGCGGCAGGTCGTCGGGGCTCCAGCAGCCGCCGACCCGCTCGGCCTCGGCGCGGCTCAGCGTGCGGTCGAGCACCGCGTAGACGACCGTCACCCAGAAGGCCAGCTGCACGCCCACGCCCAGCACGGTGGTGACGGCTCCGCCGATCACGGACCCGAGGTCGGCGCCGTCGAGCAGGTCGGCCACCGTCACCACGACGACCACGATCGGCACCACTACCAGCAGATGGGTGCGCAGCACCCGGGCCCACGTCGGGTAGAGCGCAGGGCCGATCAGCACCTGCGCGCTGCCCCGGAAGTCGGCGGCGAGCCGGTCGGGGTCGCCGAGCTCGGTGAGCGCGGCACGCTCGGCGTCGTCGTCGGGGGCGCCCGCGTCGCGAAGGGAGTCGGTCCGGTCGGCGATGGTGGCGCGCAGCTCACGGGCGACGTCGTCGCGCTGGTCCTCGGGCAGCCTGCGCGTCACCGCGTGCACGTAGCGCTCGGTGGGCGAGTCCGCGCGCGGCTCGGGGGCGGGGGGAGCGGGGTGGGTCGCTCGTGGGTCCATGGTGGTCACCTCAGCTTCTCGATCGACGTGTCCAGCGACCGCCACTCCTCGAGCAGCGCGGTCAGCAGCGCCTCGCCCGCCGGGGCGACGCGGTAGAACTTGCGCGGGCGGGACTCCTCGGTGTTCCACTCGCTGGTCAGCAGCGACTGCTTCTCCAGCCGCCGCAGCAACGGGTAGAGCGTGTTGCCGTCGACCCGGAAGCCGGCCTGCTCGAGGTGCTCGAGCAGCGCGTAGCCGTAGGTCGGCTCGCGCAGGATGCCGAGCGCCGCGACCACCACCGTGCCGCGACGCAGCTCCTGCACGTGCCCGGCGAGCACCTCGTCGTCCATGACGAGCACGATAGTGTGTGTCGCACAGCATTGGCAAGGGCACAGCGATGTGCCGCGTGGAACCGCTACCGTCCGCACGTGGACGACGGACCCGGCCCGGACCCCGTGACGGCGCTGCTCGTGGTCGACCAGGACGCCGCGGCCGCGCCCTTCGAGCAGATCCGGCAGCAGCTGGCCTCGGCGGCCGCGGACGGCCGGCTGCCGGCCGGCCCCCGGCTGCCCCCGGTGCGCGTGCTCGCGGGCTCGCTGGGGCTGGCCGCGGGCACGGTGGCCCGCAGCTACCGCGAGCTCGAGGCCGACGGGGTGGTGCGGACGCAGTGTCGTCGCGGCACCTTCGTCACCGGCGCGGGCGACGGCGACGAGGCGGCGCGCGTCGCGGCGGCGGCGTACGTCGCGGTGGCCCGCCGGCAGGGGCTCACCCGGGCCCAGGCGCTGCTGCTCGTGGAGCAGGGCTGGGTCGACCCGCGTGAGGCTCCGGGCGGCGCGGGCGGGGCGGGGGGTGCGGCAGGATGACCGCCGTGAGCAGCGATCCCACGACCACCGAGTCCGGCCTGGTCTTCCCGCAGGGCGCCGACGGCCGCCGCAGCACCTCGACGACCGGGCGTGAGGTCGTCGCCGACGCGTTGCGTGCTGTCGACCCGACGGGCGCCGTCGCCGCCGCGCAGGAGTCGAGCTGGCGCTCCGGATACCTGCCGCACTTCCGCCGTCTCGTCGAGGCCGGCCTGGCCTCGCCCGAGGCCGCGGTCGACGTCGCGCGCGCGGGCCTGGTGTCGCTGCACCAGCGGATGCGCGTCGCCACCGGTGACGGCGACGTGGCGCTGGCGGACTGGCCCGAGGGCCTCGGCGGTGCCGTGCCGCGCACCGCGGAGGTGGTGGGGGAGGCCGAGCCGGTGACCGAGCTGGTGCTGCCCTACCGCGGCGACCGGCTCAGGGGCGACGCGCTGCGTCGGCGGGTCGACGACTGGGTCCGCGACGGCATCGTCGAGCCCACCGTGGCCGAGGCGGTCGCCCAGGTCGTGGCCCACCCGGAGTGGCTGCGGCTGGAGGGTCGCACCGTCGCCGTGCTGGGAGCCGGCGCCGAGATGGGACCGCTGCCCTCGCTGATGCGGTGGGGTGCGCGGGTCGCCGCCGTCGACCTGGCCGGGCGCCCCGAGCTGTGGCAGCGGGTGCTCACGACGGCCCGCGCGGGGTCGGGCACGCTGGTGGTGCCGACCCGGGGTGACGGCCCGCTCGAGCGCACGGCCGGCCTCGACCTGCTCGTCGAGGTGCCCGCAGCGGCGGCGTGGCTGGCCGAGCAGCCGGGTGAGCAGGTCGTCGGCAACTACGTCTACGCCGACGGCGCCCTCAACACCCGGGTCAGCACCGCGGTCGACGAGCTGACCCGTCGTCTCGTCGCGCAGCGGCCCGACACCGCCCTGGCCTTCCTCGCCACCCCGACCGACGTCTTCGTGGTGCCGCGCGAGGCCGTCGAGCACGCCACCCGGGTCTACGACGGCCGCTCCGCGCGCACCAAGGCGATCAGCCGCCCGCTGCGCACCCTGTCCGGCGGCCGGCTGCTGCGGCGGCAGTACGTCGTCGGCGCCGACCCCGGGATCAACGACTCGATGGTGCCGCAGCAGGGGCCCAACTACGCCCTGGCCAAGCGGCTGCAGCGCTGGCGCGCGACCACGGCCCGTCACGACGGCGCCCTGGTCTCGCTCAACGTGGCGCCCCCGACGCGCACGCGGTCGGTGGTGAAGAACCGCGCGCTGGCCGCGGCGTACGCCGGGGCCCACCGCTTCGGCGTCGAGGTCTTCGAGCCCTCGACGTCCAACGTGCTGATGGCGGCGCTCCTGGTGCACGACCTGCACACCGGCGGCGGGCCGCGTCACGAGCACCCCTGGCAGGACGAGGCGTACGCCGCCGCCCACGGGGGGCTGTGGCGCACCGGGTGGGCGCCCCGCAGCGCCCTGGGTCTCGCGGCGCTGCTGGGCTACGGCGCGACGCGGGGCTGAGGGCGCTCCCGGGGAGCCGCTGCGTCGGTCAGCGGACGCCGATCTTGCGGGAGCAGGACGGCCAGGCACCCCAGCCCTGACCGTTCTTGATGCGCACGCCGACGGCGATCTGCTCGCCCTTGGTGGCGTGGTGCGGCAGGCGCGCGAAGCGCTTGCCGCCGTAGGCGCCCCAGGTGCCGGGGCTGATCTGCAGGCCCCCGAAGTAGCCGTTGCCGGTGTTGATCCGCCAGTTGCCACCCGACTCGCACTTGGCGAGCCGGTTCCAGACGCCGGCGTTGGCGACCTTCTTCTGCTTCTTCTGGGGTCGCTTCATGGTGAAGACGACCGGCTTGTAGCCGTTGTTCTTCTTGGCGGCGACGGGAGTCGGGGCCGCCTGGGCGGCGCCGGCGAGGGAGAGCGGTGCGAGCAGTCCCACGACCAGGGCGAGGGCAGCGAGCAGCGACACGACGAGCTTGCGCATGTGAGTTCCTCCACGCGCCTGCGGAGTTAGCTGTCGGGTTCGGGCCGAGGAGCCCGGCCACTTGCGTGGCTTCACCCCGAGGTCGTGCGGACGGAGTCCGTGTGACCGGGGAAGTGGTTCCCCCGCTCCTGCCCGGCGATGGTGCTCGGTCTCACCTCGCGCACGGGCAGGACTCGGCGGACGCGCAGGGTGGCCCGACGGTGGCCGGACGAGCGAACGATAGTCGCTGGAGCCGGTCAGGTCACGCGGTCCACGGAGGTCGCCTCGAGGGAGGCGGCCGTGCGACCGCCCCCCTCGCGCCCCCCGGGTCGGCGCTCAGACGTGCGCGGGCTCCCGCGCGGGACCGGAGTCGACGGGGTCGTCGCCGTCGGTCGTGCCGCGCTCGAGCGACTCGCCCTCGACGTCGAGGTCGGGCAGCAGCCGGTCGAGCCAGCGCGGCAGCCACCAGGCCTTGTCGCCCAGGAGGAACATCACCGCCGGGATCAGCGCCATCCGCACCACGAAGGCGTCGAGCAGCACGGCCATGGCCAGCGCGAAGCCGATCGACTTCACCAGCGGGTCGTCGAGCAGGATGAAGGCGGCGAAGACCGAGATCATGATCGTCGCGGCGGCCGTCACCACGCGGGCGCTGCTGCGGAAGCCGTCGACCACCGCCTCGCGCGCCGGGACGCCGTGCACGTACGCCTCGCGCATCCGGGTCACCAGGAAGACCTGGTAGTCCATCGCGAGCCCGAAGACGATGCCGATCACGATGATCGGCATGAAGCTGACCAGCGGCTGGCCCTCGACGAGGCCGAGCGCGCCCTCCTGGAAGACGGCGACCGTCGCGCCGAGGGTCGCGAGCACCGAGAGCAGGAAGCCGAGCGTGGCGGTGAGCGGCACCAGCAGCGAGCGGAAGACCAGCATGAGCAGCACGAAGGCGAGCCCCACGACGACCGCCAGGTAGACGGGCAGGGCGTCGGTCAGCTGGGCGGAGACGTCGGTCTGGATCGCGGTCTGGCCGGTGACCCCGAGCGTGGTGCCGGTGTCGGACTCGACCTGCGACTGGTCGGCGCGCATCGTCTCGAGCAGGTCGAGGGTGCGCTGGTCCGACGGGCCCGAGTCGGGGGTGACCAGCACCTGGGCGCCTGCCGCGTCGTCCGCGACCCCGATGACCTGGGCGTTGCGCACGTCGTCGAGCCCGGCCGCCCAGGCCGCCACCTCGCCGTACGCCGCGTTGCGGGCCTGGGCGTCGGGCAGGTCGCGGCCGTCGACCACGACGAGCAGGGGACCCTCGCGTCCGGGCCCGAAGGCGTCCGAGACCAGGTCGGAGGCCTTGCGCTGCGTGGTGTCGCTGGCCGCCGTCGAGTCGGTGGGCAGCGAGAGCTGCACCCCGGCGGCGGGCAGGGCCAGGGCACCGAGGCCGAGCACCGCCACCAGCGCCACGGCCACGGGGGCGCGGCCGACGAGACGGGCCCAGCGCACCCCGTTGTTGACCGGCTGACCCTGCGCGTCGCGCGGGTCGACGTGGCGGCGCACGCGACCGCCGAAGGCCTTGCTCCCGAGCATGCCGACCACGGCGGGGAGCAGGGTCAGCGCGACCAGCACGGCCAGCAGCACGGTGCCGGCGGCGGCCAGACCCATGCTCGTGAGGAAGGGGATGCCCACCAGGCTGAGCGCGCCCAGCGCGATGAGCACGGTGAGGCCGGCGAAGACGACCGCGGAGCCGGCCGTGCCGACCGCGTGGCCCATGGCGCGCCGGCGGGCCTC
Source organism: Marmoricola sp. (assembly GCA_052040065.1). GTDB lineage: Bacteria > Actinomycetota > Actinomycetes > Propionibacteriales > Nocardioidaceae > Marmoricola. The sequence goes on along the minus strand of JBQGFI010000174.1, from coordinate 1,871 downwards.
GGGCGAGCCGTCGCCGTGTCGGGCGAGCTCGGCGCGGTAGCGGGAGAGGATGAACAGGGTGTAGTCGATGCCGACGGCCAGGCCGATCATCGTCGCGAGGATCGGCGTGGTGGTGCCGATGGTGGTGAAGGCGGTGGCGACGCTGATGCCGAGCAGGCCGAGGCCGACCGCGACCAGGCCGGTCAGGATCGGCAGCCCGGCGGCGACGAGCGAGCCGAAGGTGATCACCAGCACGACGGCGGCGACGCCGATGCCGACCAGCTCGCTGGTGCCGCCCACCTCGGGCACGGCCTGCATCGCGCTGCCGCCCATCTCGGCCACGAGGCCGTCGAGGCGGGTCTGCTCCAGGTCGTCGACGAGCGCCTCGCGCGTCGACTCCTCGACGTCGGCGACCGAGGCGACGTCGAGGTCGAAGCTGATCGTGCCGACGCGACCGTCGTCCGAGAGCGGCAGCAGCTCGCGGGCGTTGGCCTCGGCGACCTCGCGGGGCTGCCCGCCCTCCACGGCCCCCTGCACGGCCTGCCGGTACTGCTGGTCGGCCACGCGCACGGGGTTGGCGATCGCCGGGTCGTCGGGGCGGACCTGGGGCAGCTGCTGCAGCCGCGCGACGAGGTCGTCGACCTTGGCGGCGTAGGCGTCCTCGCGCAGCGACTCGCCCTCCGGGGCCGCGACCACGACGGTCACCGTGGCGAGGTCCTGGGCGTCCGGGGTGTCGGGGAAGAGCTCCTGCTGCAGCTCCTGGGCCTGCAGCGAGGGGATGCCCGGGATGGTGAAGGTGTCGACCATCGGCTTGCTCACGGCGCCGGCGAGCGCGGCGGCGCCGATGATCGCGAGCAGCCAGGCGGCGACGACGACCTGCCACCGCCGGTGGGCGAAGGAGCCGAGTCGGGACAGCAGCGATGCCATGAGGGTCCTCTGGGTGGTGGGCGACGGCTCAGGCGAGCAGGTCGCGGGCGGTGCGGACGGTGTCGTGGAGCACGGGCACGAGGTCGTCGCCGTGCTCGCCGGTCAGGTAGCGGTCCATGGCCAGGTGGAGGCCGGCGACCACCACGGCCAGCGCGACGTCGAAGCGGAAGCGGTCGAAGGCCTCGCCCTCGCGCTCCTCGACGTAGCCGATGCAGGCCTCGACGACCTCCTGCATCTGGTGCAGCGCGCGCTGGAGCAGCTTGGCGTCGGCCTTGAGCGCCGCCTGGCCGAGCGCGACCTCCTCGGGCGACTCGGGCCGCTCCCGCAGGATCCGGACGACGACGGCCACGAGGTCGTCGACCAGGTTGCCGTGGGGTCCGCCCGCGACGAAGGTGGCCAGCGCGTCGGCCGGGATCTCGGGCATCGGGCCGAGCACGGCGTCGTCCTTGCTCGGCACGTGGTTGAACAGGGTGCGGCGCGAGACGCCCGTGGCCGCGGCCAGGTCGTCCAAGGTGAAGCCGTCGAGGCCGTGCTCGACCGCCAGCCGCCGAGCGGCGACGACGATGCGGTGCACGGTCGCCTGGCGGCGGGCCTCGCGCGTCGTCGTTGCACTCTCGCTCACAAAGTGCAATGTTGCACCGGAGGGGTTCAGAGTGCAACTCGGTGTGGGCGACGTCACCACTGCCACCGACGGCGCCACCGTCCCGGGTGCCCGTGTCCGCCGCCTAGGCTCGGGCCATGCCTGCCGCCCCCGCCCCGCTCGACGTCCGACGCGCCGGGGTGCTGCTGCACCTGACCTCGCTGCCCGGCGGAGACCTCGGCGACGACGCCCACGCCTTCGTCGACTTCCTGGCCGACGCCGGCTGCACCGTGTGGCAGGTGCTGCCCCTGGTGCCGGTGCACGAGGACGAGCGCTCGCCCTACAACGCCCTCTCGGCCATGGCGCTCGACCCCGGTCTGGTCGA
>JBQGFI010000173.1:0-3622 GCA_052040065.1 Marmoricola sp. | reverse complement strand
GCCGGCAGCGAGCGCACCATCCGCGCCTCGTAGGCCGGGTAGAGGCGTCGCCGAATGGCGTCCTTCACCCGCCTCGTCGTCGCCACGATGTCCAGCGTAGACCCCTTGCTCGCTACGCTTGCGCACATGCGTGAGCAGGTCAGGAACGGCTTCGACCACCTCGCCGACAACCTCGCCGAGGTCGCCGCCGAGCTGAAGCCGAAGCTGCGCGGGTGGCTCCACCTCGTCAACGCGCCGCTGACCCTCGCGGCCGGCATCGTGCTGATCGTGCTGTCACCGACCGCGGCCACGCGGCTCGGATCGACGATCTTCGCGGCGTCCGCGCTGGTGCTCTTCACCGTCTCCGCCATCTACCACCGCGGCACGTGGTCGCCCCGCGTCCACGACGTCCTCAAGCGGTTCGACCACTCCAACATCTACGTCCTCATCGCCGGGTCGTGCACGCCGTTCGCGATCCTGCTGCTCGAGGGCCGCGACCAGTGGCTGATGCTCTCGATCTCGTGGGGCGGCGCGCTGGCCGGCGTCCTGCTCAAGCTGTTCTGGGCGGGCGCCCCGCGCTGGCTGTCGGCGCCGGTCTACATCGCGCTGGGGTGGGCGCCGGTGTTCTTCTTCGGCGGCTTCATCGACGGGGCCATGTCGCTCGGCAACGCCATCGGCACCGCCGTCATCGTGCTGATCATCGTCGGCGGCGGCCTCTACACCCTCGGTGGGCTGGTCTACGGCACGAAGTTCCCCGACCCCTCCCCCCGCTGGTTCGGCTTCCACGAGGTCTTCCACACGTTCACGATCCTCGCGTTCGTCACCCACTACGTCGGCGTGTCGCTGGCGACCTACTCCCTGCGCTGAACCCGTTCTGGGCCTGCGCCGGGCGTGAGTCCGCTCACGGCGGGAATCCTCGAGGGGGTCCCGGTCGTCCTACCTGGGATGTCCACGCAAGAAGTCCCGACGCGCGAACGCACCCGCACCTTCGACCTCTCCGTGCCGCAGCTGGTCGGCGGCTCGGTCGCCGCCGCGACCGCCGCGGCGCTCAGCGACCGGCTCGGCCTCCTCGGCACGATCGTCGGTGCCGCCTTCGCCAGCGTCGTGTCCGCCGTCGTCGCGGCGGCCCTCGCCGGCTGGCTCCACCGGGCCCGCGACCTCGCCGTACGCCGCGAGACCCCCGCTCAGGGTCGGCTGCGCACCGTCGCCGTCGGCGCCGTGGCCGTCGGGCTGGTCGCCGTCGCCTTCCACACCGGCCTCGACCTGTTGCTGCGCGACCTGCCGTCGGACACCTTCGCCGCGCGGCTGCTCGCCGAGATGGGGCTGGGTCAGAACAGCGCGTAGGCCGGGCGCGCCGTCAGGGCGGCGGCGCCCGCGCTGGCGCCGAGCACCGCACTCGCCGTGGGTGCGGCGCGGGCGAGCCGCTCGACCGCCTGGTAGAGGCCGGTGAGCAGCAGCAGCGCCACGGTGACGTGGAGCAGCAACGCCAGCAGCACGCCGAGCACCGCGCCCGCCACACGGAACCGACCCCAGGTCAGGCCCAGCACGAACGGGATCGCCACCGCACCCGCAGCCCCGCCGACGAGCTCGCTCCACCACGGCCGGTCCCCCATCCACGGCAGCTCGACCCCCGCGTCGACGAGGTCGACCGTGGCGAGCGTGCCGACCAGGACGACGAAGGCGATCGTCGCGGCCGCGGCGACCCTGTAGGCCGCCGCCTGCGCCCGGCTGAACCCCTCGCTCCCGACGAAGATCGTCGCCGTCGCCACCGCCGTCCACACCAGCCAGCGCCTGACCGGCCCGGTGCCGGTGTCGGCCATCGCGTCACGGAAGACCCGGTCGGCGACGTCGCGGTGGACGACGTGGCCCTCGGCCGAGACGTAGGACGCCGGACCGTCGGCCCCGCCCACGAGACCGTCGTGGAGCAGCGCCGCCGGCAGGTGGGCGCCAGTCTTGGGGACCAGCCACGTGAACAGCCACGGCACCGACGTCAGGTCGGTGCGGAACCCGTCGTCCGCCGGCACCAGCAGCTCGCCGAGCTCGCGGTCGTCGTAGCCGATCCGCCGCTCGAGCCGGAACTCCTCCGCCCCGCCGACGGTGAGCCGCTCCAGCACGATCCGCGGATCGGCCTCCCTGTCCGGCGGCTCGCTCGCCGTACCCCCGTCGTGGAACCGATGGAGCTGCGGCGTGACCCGAGAGACCTGCATGGGCTCACTCTGGCACCGGCGTGGGACACCGGGCGGGCATGTAACGCCGGGTTAGCCAGTGTTCCACCCAGGAAATAGTCTGGGTGGAACATCTCCTAACCCGGCGTTACAGCCGGGCGGGGTCGGTGACCGGGCGCTCGCAGAGCCACCGAGGCGTGAGGCGTGGCGGCCCGTCCGTCTCAGCCGAAGCGGACGGCCAGGCGGCGGCCGAGCTCGGCGACGCCGGCGTCGAGGTCGTCGGGCGGTGCGGCGGCGCCCGGGAGGCAGGCCTCCCACGCGACCTCCAGCGCGCGGCGTACCTCATCGTGGTCGGCGGGAGGCACGGCGAGCGGCTCGTTCGCCGGGTCCTCCACGGGGAGGTCGGCGTCCGACCCGACGAGGCGTACGCCGTCGCGCGAGGCCACGCGCAGGATCTTCTGGTTCAGCCTGCGCGCGGTCGCGCCGCCCGCACGGTCGGTCACCGGCCGCTGCTCGTGGTCGCGCAGCGGCAGCAGGGCCTGGACGACCGGGCGCCGGGCGCGCTCGTAGGCCAGCCGCGGCAGCTCCACCAGCGACTCGTTGAGACGCCGGAGGAGGTCGCAGGAGGCGTAGCCGAGCGACTCGTTGACGCGGACGCCGGCGTCCGGCGGCGACACCTCCGCCAGGCCGCACGCCTCGCTGAACCGCTGCCACAGCAGCTCGGCCGGGGCGCCGGGCCGCGGCACCGTCACCACCGAGACCCGGGCGACGCCGGGGTTGCCGCTCCAGGCGCGGACCATGCGGGGCACGTCCTGCGTGCGCTTGAAGTTCTGTGCAGGCTTCGGGCTGGTCGGGCCGGAACGGGGTCGCGGCCGGGTCGCGCGGCGGGAGCCCTGGACGGCGGCGAGGTAGTCCTCCCACGACTCGAGGCCCTTGTTGCGCACGAAGCTCTGCCACTGCGCCGGGAGTGCGGAGTGCTGGTCGCGAACGGTCAGCACGACCTCCACCGGCGTCCCCGCGAACGGCTCGACGACCTGCTCGACCCGCTGCTCGGAGGCGAAGGACAGGAACTCGTGGGAGTAGACGGCCGTGCCCCGGCGCTCGAGGGTGCGCTCCGCGAGGTCGCGCCAGGCCTTGCCGCCGCCCCGCTTGGTGATCAGCGGCAGCCCGTCGACCGCGCGTGACTGGGCACGGAACGCGCCTCCGGCGTAGAAGGCGTCGACGTTCTCGAGCACGCCGCTCTCCAGCACCCGCTGGAGGTAGGACGTGCCGGACTTCATGGTGCCGATGTGCAGGACGACCCGGTCGACCACTGACCCGCTCCTCTCCTGCCCGTGGGCCGGACCGCGGGCGAGCGGGACAAGGATGGCACCCGCGGGCGCCGGCGTCAGCCCCGGACGACCGAGGGCGGCAGGTCGAGGTCCGGGACGAGCTCGACCAGCAGCTCACGCACGCGTGCGTCGAGGTCGGCGACGATG
>JBQGFI010000172.1:0-3489 GCA_052040065.1 Marmoricola sp. | reverse complement strand
GCCGGCGCGGGCGAGCGCAGCACGCCGCCCTCGTCGCGGCTGACGCGGTGGGCCACGCCGTCGACCTCGACCAGCGTGGTGGGGCCGTGGGTGGCAGTGACGATGCTGTAGCGGCGGCCGCCCAGGACGAGGCGGCGGCGCACGTCGTCGACGTGCTCGCGCACGACGTCGACGGTCTGGGTGGTCTCGCCGGAGGCGACCGTGACGCGGAAGCGGCCGGGACCGGTGTTGACGGTGGAGACCTGGTAGGGCGTGCCGCGCAGCTTGAGCTCGACCGGGCGGCCGACCTCGTGGGAGGCCGACGGGCGGCCGCCGCGCGCGGTGTCGAAGAGCCGCGCGGTCTCCAGGCGCACCCGGTCGAGGTAGGCCTCGACGCCCGCGGTGACGACGGCGATGCCGGCGTGGGCGTCGGAGACCAGACGGCCCTCGGCGCGGACGCGGTCGATCCAGCCGGTGTCGGCCCACGCGGGGTCGCCGGAGACGACCTCGGGCTGGGCGAGCAGGTCGAGCACGAAGCTCTTGTTGCAGGCGCCGCCCTCGATCACCACGGTGGTCGAGGTCATCGCGCGGCGCAGCCGGGCCAGCGCCTCCTCGCGGGTGCGGCCGTAGGCGATGACCTTGGCGATCATCGAGTCGAAGTCGGGCGGGATGGTGTCGCCCTCGGCGACGCCGGTGTCGACGCGGATGCCGGGGCCCGAGGGCAGGTCGAGGTGCTCGATGCGGCCCGGCGACGGCGCGAAGTCGCGGTCGGGGTCCTCGGCGTTGAGCCGCGCCTCGACGGCGTGGCCGCTCTCGACGGGCCGCTCCCCCTCGAGCCGGCCGCCCTGCGCCACGTGGATCTGGGCCTTGACCAGGTCGACGCCGGTGGTGAGCTCGGTGATCGAGTGCTCGACCTGCAGCCGGGTGTTGACCTCGAGGAAGGCGAAGGTGCCCTCGCCCGGGTGGTAGAGGAACTCCACGGTGCCGGCGCCGACGTAGCCGACGGCGAGGGCGAGCCGCTCGGCCGCGGTCTTGACCTCCTCGACCTGCGCCGCGCTGAGCAGCGGGGAGGACGACTCCTCGATGACCTTCTGGTTGCGGCGCTGGATCGAGCAGTCGCGCACGCCGAGCGCCCAGGCCGTGCCGTGGCTGTCGGCGATCAGCTGCACCTCGACGTGGCGGGCGCCGGTGACCAGGCGCTCGAGGAAGACGGTGCCGTTGCCGAAGGCGCGCAGCGCCTCGTCGCTGGTGCGCTGGAAGGCGTCCTCGAGGTCGGCGGCCGAGGCGACCATCCGGATGCCGCGTCCACCGCCGCCGGCGCTCGCCTTGAGCATCAGCGGGTAGCCGATGCCGTCGGCGGCCTCGAGGGCCGCGTCGAGCGTGTCGACGGCGCCGCGGCTCCACGGCGCGACGGGCACGCCGACCTCCTCGGCGATCAGCTTGGAGCCGATCTTGTCGCCGAGCCGGCGCATCGCCTCGGCGCTCGGGCCGATGAAGGTGATGCCGTGCTTGTCGCACAGGTCGACGAAGCCGGGGTCCTCGGCCACGAAGCCCCAGCCGGGCCACACCGCGTCGGCGCCGGTGGCGAGCAGGGCGCGCTCGAGCGCGGCCAGGTCGACGTACGGGCGCGCGGAGGCCGGGCCGAGGTCGTGGGCGAGGTCGGCCTCGCGCACGAACATCGCGTGGGCCTCGCCGCTGGTGTGCAGCGCCACCGTCTGCAGCCGGGTGTCGGGATCACCCGTCGTGGCGTTGAGCTCGCGGACGGCGTGGAGCAGCCGCATGGCGGACTCGCCCCGGTTGACGATCGCAATGCGGCGAAAAGACACGAAGAACCCCTCAGGTTGACCGCTGAGAATGCGAGGCTGATCTCGCATTGACCCCACCGTCCCACGAGTCGGGGGTTACGGGCCAGTCACAACGCCCAGCTCGCCGCGGCGGCGCTGCGCCTCGGCCTCGGTGGCGAGCAGGTAGTGCGTGAGCATGCTCTTGAGCTGCACCACGGCGTCGGGGTGCGACTGCCCGTCGCGGATGGAGAAGTTGAGCATCGAGTAGGTGACGTGCACGATCACCTCGGCCAGCGTCTGCCGGTCGCCGACCTTGGAGCCGGGGGTCAGCGGGGCCAGGATCCGCGTCACCCGCGAGGCGAGCTGGCGCTCGTGCTCCGCGGCGATGGCGCGCGTCGGCGGCGTGGCCTGCATCGCCAGCCAGACCGCGCGGCGCGAGGGGTCGGTGCGCCAGAGCATCGCGAGGTGGTCGAGCAGCTTCTCCAGCAGCTGGGCCCAGTCGAGCGTGGGGATCTCGTTGGCGAAGTCCTCCAGCGCCTTCTCGACGTTGGCGGTGTCGAGCCGGTCGAGCTCGCAGATGATGGCGTACTTGTTGCCGAAGAACTGGTAGAGCGAGCCGATCGGGACGCCGGCGCGCAGCGCCACCTGCTCGGCGGTGAAGGCCTCGAAGCCCACCTCGACCAGCAGCGCCCGGGCCGCGCGCAGGATGTCGTCGAAGCGGCGGCGGCTGCGCTCCTGGGCGGGGCGACGGCGCGGGCGGAAGTCCGCGGGGTCGTGGGCCTGGCTGGTCACCGCGCCAGCATACGTGAGACTAGCCTCACATGTGGGACGTCAGCCCCAGTTCTCCGCGCGCGTCAGGCAGAAGGGGTGGCCCGACGGGTCGAGCAGCACCCGCCAGGTCTCGCCGGGCTGGGGGTCGGCGAGCGTCGCGCCGAGCTCGAGCGCGCGGGCCTCGGCGGCCTCCATGTCGTCGACCGCGAGGTCGAGGTGGAACTGCTTGCTGCCGTGCTCGTTGGGCCAGGCCGGCGGCTGGTAGTCGGGCACCGTGCCGAAGCCCAGCGCGTGGTCGGGGCCGGTGAGCATGGCGTACTCGTCCTCCGCCACGGCGACCTCCCAGCCGAGCATGGCCGACCAGAAGGCGGCGCTGGCCCGGGAGTCGGCGCAGTCGAGGGAGAGCATGGCGAGACGGGCGGGAGCGGTCATGACCCCAGGCTCCTACGATCCCGAGGTGGGGTCTTGGACAAACGCGTCAGCAGCGCCCACCGCCACCACGGCGGGGGTGCTGCGACCCGAGGAGCTCGCGCGGTACGTCGCGCTGCGCCGCTGGCCGGCCTCCCCCGCGCTCGAGCCGTGGGTGGAGAACCTGTGGGGGCTGCGCTGGGCGCTGCCGCCGGACCGCGTGCACGTGAGCTCGGTGCTCCCCCACCCCGCGTGCAACGTGACCGTCGAGCGCGGCGTCGACCGGGTCGGACTGGGTGAGGGCGCCGTGGTCACCGGCGTGGTGACCCGCCGCTTCGACACCGAGGTGCGCGGCAGCGGCTGGGTGCTCGGCGCCAAGCTCCGCCCCGGCGGGCTGCGGGCGCTGGTCGGCGTGCGCGCCGACACCCTGCGCGACCGCACCGTGGCGGCCGCCGAGGTGCTGCCGCCCGAGGTGGTGGCCGCGCTGGAGCGGCTCGGGCCCGAGGGCGACGACGACGCGCAGGCCGAGCGGCTCGACGCCGCCCTG
>JBQGFI010000171.1:0-18391 GCA_052040065.1 Marmoricola sp. | reverse complement strand
GTCGAGGTGGTTGGTCGGCTCGTCGAGCAGCAGCGTCTCGGCGCCGGAGAACAGGATGCGGGCCAGCTCGACGCGGCGGCGCTGACCGCCGGAGAGCGTGCCGATGGGACGCTCGAGCAGCCGCTCCTCGATGCCGAGGCTGGCGGCGATCTGCGCGGCCTCGGCGTCGGCGGCGTACCCGCCCGCGGCGTGCAGCTCGGCGTCGGCGTTGCCGTAGCGCCGCATGGCGCGCTCGCGCACCGCCTCGTCGTCGCTGCCCATCTCGGCCTCGGCCGCCCGCAACCGGCGCACGACGTCGTCGAGGCCGCGGGCGCCGAGGATGCGGTCGCGGGCGAGCTGCTCGAGGTCGCCGGTCCGCGGGTCCTGGGGCAGGTAGCCCACCGAGCCGGAGCGGGAGACCTGGCCGCTCGCCGGGAGCGCCTCGCCCGCCAGGATGCGCGTCATGGTGGTCTTGCCGGCGCCGTTGCGGCCCACCAGACCGACCTTGTCACCGGTCGCGATCCGGAAGGAGACGTCGCTCATCAGCAGGCGCGCGCCGGCGCGCACCTCGAGCTGGGAGACGGTGATCACGACAGGAGACTTTCGTGGGGAGGGCCGACCGAGCAGTCTAGGTGCCGCGGGCCCTCGACGACGCATCGCCGGCACGTCGACCACCTCACAATGCGAGGGGCCCCTCACATCTGGTAGAAACGCTGTCGTACGCGGCCCGGCCGCCCCCGATCCCGGAGGTCCCATGTCCAGCTCCGCCCTGTCCGCCCCGCTCCCCCGCCGCGGCCTCGTGCTCGCCGACCTGGTGCCGGGCACCCTCGCCCGCGACGCCGCGCTCGTCGTGGGTGGCGCGGCGCTCACCGGCCTGGCCGCCCAGATCGCGATCCCGGTCGCCGGCTCGCCCGTGCCGGTGACGATGCAGACCTTCGCCGCACTCACGGTCGGCGCCGCCCTCGGGTGGCAGCGCGCGGCTCTCGCGATGCTGCTCTACATGGGCGCCGGCATGGCGGGGATGCCGTGGTTCGCCCAGGGCACCTCGGGCGGGCTCGCGCTGCCGTCCTTCGGTTACATCATCGGCTTCCTGCTGGCCGCCACGATGATCGGCGCCCTCGCCCGCCGCGGCGCCGACCGCTCGCCGTGGCAGACCGCGGGCGCGATGCTGCTCGGCAACGCGGTGGTCTACGCCGTCGGCGTGCCGTACCTCGCGCTGGCGATCGGCGTCAGCCTGCCGGAGGCGCTCGCGCTCGGCCTCACGCCGTACCTCCTCGGTGACGCGCTCAAGATCGCCCTGGCCGCCGGGCTGCTCCCGCTCACGTGGAAGCTGATGGACCGGCTCCACCGCGACGCATGAGCTTCTCCCGCGAGGACTACCTCGGTCTCGTCGCGGGCGAGGCCGAGGAGCTCGCGCGGGCGCAGGGCTGGACGGTGCGCCGCCTGCGGCCGGGACAGATGGCGACGATGGACTTCCGCGACGACCGGGTCAACCTGCACGTCGACGAGTCGGACATCGTCACCGACGCCACCCTGGGCTGACGCAGGACCGACCCGGGCCCGACCCATGCGCGGCGCGAGGCAGGCGACGGGCTCAGGCGCCCGTCTCGGGCGTCATCACGCTGGTCATCTCGTAGTCCTTGTGCGGACCGCGCGCCGTCCACCGCACCGTCCAGCGCTGCGGGGTGCCCTCCACCGCCCCGGTGTAGGTGTCGGGTGCGCACGGGTGCACCACCGACGTGCCCGGCACCCAGGGGTGGAAGTCGCGCCCGTCCTCGAAGCGCACCCACCAGGTGCCGTCGACCGGCTCCAGCCGCAGCCCGCGACGCGCCTCGACGTCGCTGTCACCGCGGTGCCACACCAGCGACTCCTCCCAGGCCAGCCCCCCGTCCACCTCGGTGATCTCCAGGGAGCCCTCGATCTCGTGACGCTCGCCGTCCCGGCGGTCGGCGACGACGCGGACCAGGCGCCAGCGACCCACGAGCACCCGCGGGTCGACGAGGCCGCTCACAGCAGCCTCTCGATCTGGGGGAACTGACGCTGCACGGCCCGCAGGTACGGCGCCACCGCGGGGTGGCGGAACTTGCCGGCCAGCGCCCCCTCGCCCGCCGCCGCCTGGGCCAGCGCCCACTCCGCGCGCGAGAGCACCGAGTACGCCGCCGTCACCCGCGCCGCGACGCCCGCCGCCCCACGGTCGACACCCGGCACGCAGAAGGCCTCGAGCAGCACCTCGAAGTCCTCGCGGCGGGAGAGCGCCCAGTAGCCGACGTCGGTGCCGACCGGGCCGACGCCCACCGCCTGCCAGTCGGCGGTCACCACCTCGGCGCCCCGGGTGGCCAGGAAGTTGCCGGGCACCGCGTCGCCGTGCAGGCGCCCCTGCGGCAGCTGCTCGAGCCGCGCCAGCCAGTGGCCGCGGCGCTCCCACAGCGCCGCGGTCACGTCGGCCAGCGTGGTGCGCGCCAGGGTGCGCCAGCCGCCGCGCAGCTCGGCCAGCTCGAGCCGGCGCCGCAGCAGGTCGCGCGAGGCCCAGGCCGGCGCGTCGTACGGCGCGACGGCGAAGCCGCCCAGGCAGCGCGCCACCTGCAGCCCGGTGGGCGGTTCGCCGGCCGTCTCCTCGGCCCAGACCGTGACGCCGTGGTCGTCCTCCTCGACGGCCCCGAAGCCGACCGGCACCAGACCGGGGCCCTCGACGAAGCCGGGCGCCTCGGCGACGTCGGCCTCGCGGCGCCAGTAGCCCGGGTGGTCGGGTCGGCGCAGGACCGCCGGCTCGTCGACCTCGGGACGGGTCAGCCGCTTGACCACCCAGCGGCGCCCGTCGACCTCGACGCGCCACAGCCGCGCCCCGGACGGCCCGGTGGGCAGCGGCTGCCAGTCCGGGTGCGGCTCCCACACGCACGCCATCGTCGCAGGTCGGCGCACCCGGGCGTGGGAGGTGCGGGTGTCGGTGCGTGGTGCGGAGCCGTCCGGGGTATTGGATGCGTGAGGCAACCACCGTCGAGACACAGCGAGGCACCATGTCCACGGAGACCGACCGACCCGGAGGCTCGCCGGCCACGCCCGGCCTGCAGCAGGGCCTCAAGCAGCGCCACCTGACCATGATCGCGATCGGCGGGGTCATCGGCGCCGGCCTCTTCGTCGGCTCCGGCGTCGTGATCAACCAGACCGGGCCCTCGGCCTTCCTCTCCTACCTGATCACCGGTGTGCTGATCATCCTGGTGATGCGCATGCTCGGGGAGATGGCGACGGCCAACCCCTCCACGGGGTCCTTCGCCGACTACGCCCGCCGTGCCCTGGGCGGCTGGGCGGGCTTCTCCGTCGCGTGGCTCTACTGGTACTTCTGGGTCATCGTGGTCGGCTTCGAGGCCGTCGCCGGCGCGGAGATCCTGCGCTTCTGGATCGATGCGCCGCTGTGGCTGGTCTCGCTCGTGCTGATGGTCCTGATGACCCTCACCAACCTGGTCTCGGTGCGCTCCTACGGCGAGTTCGAGTACTGGTTCGCCGGCATCAAGGTCGTCGCGATCATCGCGTTCCTCGTGCTCGGCACGCTCTTCGTCGTCGGCCTGTGGCCCGAGAAGTCCTTCGACGTCAGCCTGATGACCAGCCGGGGCGGCTTCCTGCCCAACGGCTCCGGCGCGATCTTCGCCGCCATCGTCGTGGTCGTCTTCTCCATGGTCGGCGCCGAGATCGCCACGGTGGCGGCCGCCGAGTCGAGCGACCCCGAGCGCGCGATCGCCAAGGCGACCCAGTCGGTGATCCTCCGCGTCGCGACCTTCTTCGTCGGCTCGATGGTGCTGCTGGTGCTGATCGTCCCGTGGGACGACAACGAGCTGGGCTCCTCGCCGTACGTCGCGGCCTTCAGCGAGATGGGCATCCCGTACGCCGACCACCTGATGAACGCCGTGGTGCTCACGGCCGTCCTCTCGTGCCTGAACTCCGGGCTCTACACCGCCTCGCGGATGATCTTCGTGCTCGCCGACCGGCGCGAGGCGCCGCAGGTGCTGACCGAGGTCAACGGCCGGGGCGTGCCGCGCAACGCGATCCTCTTCTCCACCGTCATCGGCTTCCTCAGCGTGATCGCGGCCTACGTCTCCCCCGACACCGTCTTCCTCTTCCTGCTCAACTCCTCCGGCGCGGTCATCCTCTTCGTCTACCTGCTGATCTCGATCAGCCAGCTGCTGCTGCGCCGCCGCACCCCCGACGACGAGCTCGTGGTGCGGATGTGGGCCTACCCGACGCTGACCATCGTGGCGATCGTCGGCATCGTCGCGATCCTGGTCCAGATGATGTTCACCGCCGACACCCGCTCGCAGATCTTCCTGAGCCTGCTCTCGTGGGGCGTGGTGGTGGTGCTCTACGTCGTGACCAAGCGGGCCGGTGGCTCGGTCAGCGCCGAGGAGCTGGAGCGCCAGCGCAGCTGATGCTCAGGCGTTGACGACCCGGACCCGCACGCTCGCGGCGTCGCGCACCGCCTGCTCGAGCACGCTGCGGCGTGGGTCGGGCACCGGCAGCCACGGGTCGACCACCCGTAGGCCGCCGAGCCTCGGGTCCTCGAGCACCGCGGCGACGGCGTCGCGGTCGCCACCGGTCACGACCGTGCCGGCCGGCTCGTCACCGGCCAGCAGCCGCGCCGCGTGGTCGGCCGCCGCGTCGTACGCCGCCCGCGCCTGGTTGGCGCGGCGCCGGGCGAAGCGCTGCTGGCTCTGCCCACCCGCCTTGGTGCGCCCCTGCACGTGACGCTGCCCGACCTTCGACTCCACGACCCGCGTCCCGTGCAGCCGCGCCACGGCGAAGCCGCCCTTGCGCACGAGCAGCACCCCCCAGGTGCCCTCGGGGACGAGCCGGTCGGCGTCCCACGCACGGTCGAGCGGTGTGCGCGCCTCGAAGACCGACCCGTCGGCAGCCGCCCCGCGCAGGACGCGCTCGACCACCTCCGTGGTGGTCTCGCCGTGCCGGGCCGCGAAGTTGTCCTGCCAGCGTGGCCAGCGCCCCACCGGCACGAGGACCTCCTGCACGTCGCTCACGGCGTGCTCGGGAGTCGCGGGTGGTCGGTCGGGTAGATGCCGACGGCGAAGCCGTAGACGGTGTCACCGTCGCGCGGCAGCTCGTCGAACTCCCGCACCAGCGCGGCCATGCGCTCCCAGAACTCCCCCGCGCGCTCCTCGGGCAGCCGCGCGTGCCGGAGGAAGCCCCACAGCCGTCCCTCGCGGAAGGCCGCCGCGGACTCCTGGGCGGCCACCTCGAAGTCGTTGAAGTCGGCCGGCAGCTCCTCGCCGTCGCCCCGCTCCGCGGACACGTAGAACATCCGCGCGGTGCGGCCGTAGAAGCGCTCCTCGATCGCGCGCACCCGCCGCGTGCGGACGACACGCAGCAGCCCGGCGTCGGTCAGCACCTTGACGTGGTGCGCGACCGTGCTCTTGGGCCGCCCGACGGCCGTGGCGAGCTCGGTCACCGTGGCCGCCCGCTCGTGCAGCAGCCCGAGCAGGGTCGTGCGCAGCGGGTTGCCCAGCGCCCGGACCTGCGCGGCCGTGGTGAGGGCGCGCCGCTCCTCGAGCTCGTAGTCGGGCGGGGGGTTGCTGGTCATGGCGCGATCAGTCTAGTGTCACAGAACGTTCGGGATTGTTGGATCAATAGCAGGGAAGTGCCCCATGGCCGAGATCGTCCTCTACCACCACGTCCAGGGGCTCACGGCGGGTGTCGTGGCCTTCGCCGACGAGCTGCGCGGCGCGGGGCACGAGGTGCACACCCCCGACCTCTTCGACGGCCGGACCTTCGAGACCATCGACGACGGGATGGCCCACGCCCGCAGCATCGGCTTCGGAGTGCTGCTCGAGCGCGGCGTGGCCGCCGCGCCCTCCTCGTCGTCCGGCGGACTGGTGTACGCCGGACTCTCGATGGGCGCCATGCCCGCCCAGCAGCTGGCCCAGACCCGCCCCGACGCACGCGGCGCGCTGCTGCTGCACGCCTGCCTCCCGGTCTCGGAGTTCGGCGAGCGCTGGCCCGAGGGCGTCCCGGTGCAGGTGCACGGCATGGACGCCGACCCCTTCTTCGCCGAGGAGGGCGGCGACCTCGACTTCGCCCGCGAGCTCGTCGCCTCCACCGACCAGGCGGAGCTCTTCCTCTACCCGGGCGACCAGCACCTCTTCACCGACTCCTCGCTGCCGGCGTACGACGCCGAGGCAGCGCGCGCGGTGACCGAGCGCGTCCTCCGCCTCCTCGCCACCGTCTGACCACCGCTCTCCCAGGACCGTCGTCCCGAGCAGCACTCCGGGCCTCGAGCACGCGCGTCAGAGGTCCTCCTGATCCTTTCGCACGGGCCCTCACTGGTGCATCTGCACCGACTTGGGGGGGCCCAAGGTCCCCTCCTCGCCACAAGCGCTCAGGTGCGGGCGCGGCTGCCGAAGAGGCCCTCGACACGAAGTACCGGTCGAGCGGGAGGAGCAACAGGTGGTCGACGACGACGACATCGTCCAGGCCTTCCTCGTGGAGAGTGCCGAGGGGCTCGACGAGCTGGACCGGGACCTGGTGGCCCTCGAGCGCGACCCCGGCTCGCGGGAGCGGCTCGCGAGCATCTTCCGCACCATCCACTCGATCAAGGGCACCAGCGGCTTCCTGGCCTTCTCGCAGCTCGAGCGCCTCGCCCACGCCGGCGAGTCGCTGCTCTCGCTGCTGCGCGACGGCGAGCTCTCGATGACCCCGCCGATCGCGTCGGTGCTGCTCGCGATGGTCGACCAGCTGCGCGGCCTCCTCGACGTCGTGGCCAGCACGGGCGTCGACGAGCACCAGGCGCCGGGGCTGGAGCAGGTGATCGAGGCGCTGCACGCCGCGACCGAGGCAGCCACGGGAAGCGCCGGGACGACGGAGCCGGTCACCGAGCCCGTCACCGAGCCCGCCACCGAGCCCGCCACCGCCCAGGACACCGCGGAGCCCGCCACCGCGCCGCTGGTCGAGGCCAGCCCGCTCGTCACCCCCGCACCGATCGCCGAGCCCGTCGTCCAGCCCGTCGCCGAGCCCGTCGACCAGCCCGTCGACCAGCCCGTGCTCGAGCCGGTCGCCGACGCGGTGCCGACGCAGTCCGGCGCCTCGGCGGCAGCCGTCGCCGAGGCCTCGGTGCGCGTCGACGTCGAGCTGCTCGACACGCTGGTGCGCCTCGTGGGCGAGCTGGTGCTCACCCGCAACCAGATCGTGCAGCAGGCGGCCGGGGACCCGGAGCAGGCACGCACGGCGCAGCGTCTCAACGTGGTCGCCAGCGAGCTGCAGGAGTCGGTGATGCTCACCCGGATGCAGCCGATCGGGCAGGCGTGGACGAAGTTCCCCCGCATCGTCCGCGACCTCGCCGCCCAGCTCGGCAAGGACGTGCGCCTCGAGACCACCGGCCAGGAGACCGAGCTCGACCGAAGCCTCCTCGACGCGATCAAGGACCCGCTCACGCACCTGGTGCGCAACGCCATCGACCACGGGGTCGAGGCGCCGGCGGTGCGCACGGCGGCCGGCAAGGCCGCGCAGGGCGTGCTGTCGCTGCGGGCACACCACGAGTCGGGCCAGGTCGTCGTGGAGGTCTCCGACGACGGCGCCGGCCTCGACGCCGCGCGCATCGGCGAGGTCGCCGTCGCCCGGGGGGTGGTCTCCTCGACCGACGTGTCCCGGATGAGCGACCGCGAGCTCGTGGAGCTGATCTTCCGCCCCGGCTTCTCCACCGCCGCCGCCGTCACCAACGTGTCGGGGCGCGGCGTCGGCATGGACGTCGTGCGGACCAACATCGAGCGGATCGGCGGCGTGGTCGACGTCTCCTCACGCCCCGGCCGTGGCACCACCTTCCGCGTGCGGATCCCGCTGACGCTCGCCATCATCCCGGCGCTGGTCGTCTCGCAGGCGGGTCACCGCTACGCGATCCCGCAGGCCTCGCTCGTCGAGCTCGTCCGCTGGGACCAGGTCGCGGGCAGCGAGGTGGAGGAGATCGCGGAGGCCCAGCTGCTGCGTCTGCGGGACCAGCTGCTCCCGCTCGTCTCGCTCTCGGACGCGCTGCGCCTCACCGACACCGGCGAGCGCTCCGAGGACCCGCCGGCGGAAGCGACCGTCGTGGTCGTGCAGGCCGACGGCGTGCGCTTCGGCCTGGTCGTCGACGAGGTCCACGACACCCAGGAGATCGTCGTCAAGCCGCTCGGTCGCCAGCTCAAGCAGGTGCCGGTGTACGCCGGGGCCACCATCATGGGCGAGGGCCGCGTGGCGCTGATCCTGAACATCTCCGGGGTGGCCGACACCGTCGGCATCGCCGCGGCGGCCGGTGCCACCGCCGGCGAGACCGAGGACGACGAGGACCGCGACGAGGCCACCGCCCTGCTCGTGCTGGACCTCGGCGACGGCCACCGTGCGGCGATGCCGCTGGCACGGGTCTCGCGGCTCGAGGAGGTCTCCTCGGCCCTGCTGGAGCGCACCGGCGACGCCGAGGCGGTGCAGTACCGCGACGGCATCCTGCCCCTGGTCCGGCTGGCCGACCGCATCGGACTCCCCCACGTCGCCCGCGCCGCACGCACGGCGTCGAGCGCCACCGGGCCCGATGAGCCTCCCGCGAGCTTCCCCGTGGTGGTGCACGGCGAGGGTGCCGACCGGGTGGGCCTGGTCGCCGAGCGGATCCTCGACCTCGTCGAGACCGTCGTCGTCCCCAGTCCCGTCGGCGCGCGTCCCGGCGTGCTCGGCACCGCCGTCGTCCAGGACCGGATCACCGACCTCATCGACGTCGACGCCGTGGTCGGCTCTGCCGGCCGCGCCACCCTCGTCGACGCGGTCGCCGTGGGAGGTGCCCGATGAGCAGCCTGACCCCCACCGCCGGCTGGGGCGGCGCGACCGCCCACGACGCCGCGCTGCTCTCGCAGTACTGCACCTTCTGGGCCGACGGCCTCTACTTCGGGATCGCCGTCGACGACGTCCAGGAGGTGATGCGGGCCCAGGACATGACCGTGGTGCCGCTCTCGCACTCCTCGGTCCAGGGCCTGCTCAACCTCCGCGGCGAGATCGTGACCGCGATCGACCTGCGACACCGCCTCGGCCTGCGTCCCTGGCAGCTCGCGGACGACGCCGAGGAGCGGATGAACGTCGTCGTCCGCAGCCGCGGCGAGGTGGTCAGCCTCCTCGTCGACGACATCGGCGAGGTGCTCGACACCAGCCACCGCTCGGTGGAGTCCGCGCCGTCCACCGTGCCCGCCGCGGTCCGCGACGTCCTCGACGGCGTCATCGCCCTGCCCGACCGCCTGCTCCTCGTCCTCGACGCTGCCCGCGCCGCCGACGTCACCGCCCAGCCCCACGTGGAAGGAACACCATGACCGAGACCCTTGCCTCCCCCAACGGCCACGGCGCGACGCGCCCCGCTGGCCGCAGCCCCGAGAAGACGCCGAAGGCGGCGCCCCGGCGCGAGCTGGCCGACATGCGCTCGGTGCTGGACGACATGCCGGTGCGGGTGATGCTGTGCGACCTGGACCTGCACATCCAGTACGTCAACAAGGCGACCAGGGTCGGGCTGGAACGGCTCGCCGAGCACCTGCCCATCGACCCCTCGGAGATCGTCGGTGCCAACATCGACATCTTCCACAAGAACCCGGCCCACCAGCGCCGCGTGCTCTCCAGCGACGCCCACCTGCCGGTCAACTCGATCATCCAGGTCGGACCGGAGACGCTCGACCTCAACGTGCAGGCCGTCTACGACGCCGAGGGCACGTTCTGCGGCGCGATGGCCACCTGGGAGCTGATCACCGACAGGCTCCGCCTGGAGCAGGAGGCTGCCGAGGTCACGGCCGACCAGGCCGCGGTGTCCACCGTGATCCAGCGGCTCGCGGCCGCCACCACCGCGGACGAGGCGATGCAGGGCGCGCTCGACATCATCCAGCGCGAGTTCGGCTGGGACTACGGCACCTTCTGGGTGCGCGGTGAGGACGACCTCCTGCACTACCGGCTCGAGTCGGGCACGGTCTCCGAGGAGTTCCGCCAGCTCACGCGGACGACCACCTACGCGGAGGGCGGCGGCCTGTCGGGCCGCGCCTGGCGCAACGGCGACCTGTTCTTCGTCTCCGAGCTGACCACGCTCACCGACTGCCCCCGCCGCGGCGCGGCGGAGCGGGCGGGCGTGCACTCCGCGATGTGCCTGCCCATCACGGCAGGGGGGCGCGTCGTCGGGACCATGGAGCTGGCGACGACCGAGGTGCTCGAGGTGTCCAGCAAGCGCTTCGAGGCGATCCGCCACGTGGGGACGCTCGTCTCGCAGGCGCTCGAGCGGGTGCAGAACCTCGAGGCGCAGCGCGAGTCCGCCGAGGAGCTCGCCGCGAAGGTCGACCAGATGCTCGACGTGGTCTCGACGGCGGTCCACGGCGACTTCACCCAGCCCGTGCCCGTGCGCGGTGAGGACGCCATCGGGCGCCTCGGCGAGGGACTGGAGTCGCTGCTCTCCACCTTCCGCACCAGCATGGCCGAGATCGGTCGCACGGCCGAGGCCCTCGCAGGGGCGGCCGAGCAGCTGACCTCGGTCAGCGGCCAGCTCAGCGAGGGCGCAGCGGCCACGAGCGGCCGGGCGACCAGCGCCACCTCGGCCGCCGAGCAGGTCTCCAACAGCATCCAGACGGTGGCCACCGCCGCCGAGGAGATGACGGCGAGCATCGGCGAGATCGCCCGCAACGCCTCCGACGCCGCGACCGTCGCCACGACGGCCGTCGGGGTGGCGGCCGGAGCCCGCACCACCGTGACCAGCCTCGGCGAGTCCAGCGTCGAGATCGGCCAGGTCATCAAGGTGATCACGTCGATCGCCCAGCAGACCAACCTGCTCGCGCTCAACGCCACCATCGAGGCGGCGCGCGCCGGCGACGCCGGCAAGGGCTTCGCCGTGGTCGCCAACGAGGTCAAGGAGCTGGCCAAGGAGACCGCCAAGGCCACCGAGGACATCGGGCGCAAGATCGAGGCGATCCAGACCGACACCCGCGGGGCGGTCGACGGCATCGGCGAGATCGCCACGATCATCGACCGGATCAGCGACATCCAGACCACGATCGCCTCCGCGGTCGAGGAGCAGACCGCGACCACCAACGAGATCGCCCGCAGCGTCACCGAGGCCGCGGGCGGCGCGACCGGCATCTCGACGGACATCTCCCGGGTCGCCGACGCCGCGCGCGACAGCCTGCAGGGCTCCTCCGACGCCAAGGAGGCGGCCGGCTCCCTCGCGGGGATGGCCGTCGAGCTCAAGCAGCTGCTGGGCCAGTTCCGCTACTGACCGGCCACGTCCGACCGCCGTCCCCCCGTCCCCGCACCACGTCCTGAAGGAAGGCCCCATGACCATCCGCGTCCTGGTCGTCGACGACTCCGTCGTCGTGCGCCGCTCGGTGGCCGACATCCTCGGCCACGAGGACGACATCGTCGTCGTCGCCACCGCTCCCGACGGCTACGCCGGGTTGCGGCGGATCGAGGAGCACCAACCCGACGTCGTCACCCTCGACGTGGAGATGCCCGGTCTCGACGGGCTGGACACGCTGCGCGAGATCCGGCGGCGCTGGCCCCGGCTGCCGGTGGTCATGTACAGCACGCTCACGGCCCGCGGGGCGGCCACCACGCTGGAGGCGCTCTCGCTGGGCGCCGCCGACTACGCCACCAAGCCGGAGCGCGCCACCAGCCGCGAGGAGGTCTCGGCCCAGGTCCGCGACGCGCTGCTGCCGGTCATCCGGCTGTGGGGATCACGGACGGCGCGGGTGCTGCCACCCGCCTCGCGCGGCGGCACACCCTCGGTCGGGGGCGCCACGGCGCCGACCGCAGCGACGGCGGTCCCGCGAGGAGACGTCCCTGCCGTGTGCGCGGCCGTGCCTCCCCCGGCGCCGTCGCCGGCGTGGCGTCGGCGGACGACGGCCCCGGGTCTGGTCGTCGTCGGGGTCTCCACCGGAGGACCGGACGCCCTGGCCACCCTGGTGCCGGCGCTGCCCGCGAGCCTCGCGGTCCCGGTCGTCGTCGTGCAGCACATGCCGCCGGTCTTCACCCAGATGCTCGCGGCCCGGCTCGACCGTGCCAGCGCGGTCACGGTCCGCGAGGCCGCCGACGGCGAGCGCCCACGGGCGGGACACGTCTACATCGCACCCGGTGGCCGGCACACCGAGCTGCGCGCCGACGCCGAGGGGCCCTACCTCGCCCTCACCGACACCGAGCCGGAGAACTCCTGCCGCCCGGCCGCCGACGTGCTCTTCCGCACCGCCGCCGACATCATGGCCGGCCGGCTGCTCGCCGTCGTGCTGACGGGCATGGGGCAGGACGCGCGCGAGGGCGCACGGGCCGTGGCGCAGGTCGGCGGCACGGTCATCGCCCAGGACGAGCCCACCTCGGTCGTCTGGGGGATGCCGGGCTTCGTCGTGCGGGACGGGACGGCGACCACGGTCCTCCCGCTGCCCGACATCGCCCCGACCCTCGTCTCCCTCACCCGGCCTGCCCTGTCCGGAGCGTCGTCATGACCCTCATCGCCACCCTGCCCGAGAGCGACTTCGACTTCTTCAGCACCTTCCTGCGCCGCCACTCCGCGATCTCGCTCGCCCCCGGCAAGGAGTACCTCGTCGAGTCCCGGCTCGCCCCGGTCGCGGCCAGGGCGGGGCACGCCGGCGTCGCCCAGCTCATCACCGCGCTGCGCGCACCGCTGCCCGACCGCGCGCTGGTCGAGCAGGTGGTCGAGGCCATGACGACCAACGAGACCTCCTTCTACCGCGACGTCGCGTCCTTCGAGGCGCTGCGCACCGCCGTGCTGCCCGAGCTCGTGGAGCGCCGCGGCCGGGAGCGCCGGCTCTCGGTCTGGAGCGCGGCCAGCTCGACCGGGCAGGAGCTCTACACGATCGCCATGACCATGGACGACTCGTTCCCCGAGCTCGCGGGCTGGGACCTCACCCTGCACGGCACCGACCTCTCCGGCGAGGCGGTCGCGCGCGCCCGTGCCGGGCGCTTCAGCCCGCTGGAGGTCAACCGGGGGCTGCCGGCCCAGATGCTCGTGAAGTACTTCGAGCGCACCGGGCGCGACTACGCCATCACGCCGAGGCTGCGGGACCGCACCAGCTTCGAGCGGATGAACCTCGCCGAGCCGTGGCCGGTCCTGCCGCGCTTCGACGTCGTCTTCTGCCGCAACGTCCTCATCTACTTCGACCCACCCGTGCGCGAGCGCATCCTGACCCGGATCCGGTCGGTCCTGGCACCGGGCGGCTACCTCTTCCTCGGCCCCGGCGAGACCAGCGCCTCGGTGCTCGACGGCTACACCCAGCTGCGCGTCGCCGGCACCGTCATCCACCACCTCCAAGGAGCTTCCTCATGAGAGCACTCGTCGTCGACGACTCCCGCGCGATGCGCATGGTCGTCAGTCGGATCGTCTCCCGGCTGGGCTTCGACACCGTCGAGGCCGAGCACGGGCAGGCGGCCCTCGACGCCATCGCCGCGGGCCCGGTCCCCCAGCTCGCGCTGATCGACTGGAACATGCCGGTGATGGACGGGCTCACCCTGGTGAAGACCCTGCGCACCGACCCCGCGCTGCGCGGCATCACCTTGATGATGGTCACCACCGAGAGCGAGCAGTCGCAGATCGTGCGCGCGCTCGCCGCGGGGGCGCACGAGTACCTCATCAAGCCCTTCACCGAGGACGCGCTGGTCGACAAGCTCTCGCTCCTCGGTCTCGTCCAGCCCGAGGCGGTGTCCCAGTGAGCGCGGTCCTGGGCCTGGAGGACGTCGTCCCCGCCTCGGTCCTCGGCGACATCATGGGTGACCTCGTCGAGTCGCTCTTCGGCGCCGAGGAGCTGCGACCCTTCCCCGTGCTGGTCGGCGAGCCCGAGGCCCCCGTCGGGGCGAGCATCAGCATCGCCGGCGGGTGGAACGGCTCGCTGGTGCTGCGGATCTCCCGCCGCCTGGCCGAGCACGTCGCCGCTCGGCTCTTCCTGCTGCCCGACGGCTCAGCGACCGACGCCGACGTGCTCGACGTCCTCGGCGAGATCGTCAACGTGGTCGGCGGCAACGTCAAGGCGCTGCTGCCCGGGCCCAACCGCCTCTCCCTGCCCACCCCCCGCCTCGACGACGTCGCTCCCCTCGCGGGCGGCGTGTCGCTGGTGCTGCGGTGGGGACCGGAGACCCTCCAGCTCTTCATGGCGCCCGACACCGAGCCGGGCCCGACGACACTCGTGGAAGGAGTGGACCGATGAAGACCATCCTGGTCGTGGACGACAGCCGTGTGATGCGCCAGCTCGTGACCCGGGCCCTGCGCCAGGCCGGCTACGACGACATCGACGTCGTCGAGGCCTCGGACGGCCTCGAGGGGATCGGCAAGGTGGCCGAGTGCCAGCCCGACCTCGTCCTCTCGGACTGGAACATGCCGCAGATGAGCGGCCTGGAGTTCCTGCAGGCGCTGCGCCGGCAGGGCGACGTGCGGCCCTTCGGCTTCGTCACCTCCGAGACCTCTGAGCCGATGCGCGTGACCGCCACGCAGGCGGGCGCGTCGTTCCTCCTCGGCAAGCCCTTCAGCCCCGAGGACGTCCAGGCGGCCCTCGACCCGGTGCTGTCGTGACCGCGGTGAGCGTGGTCCCGCCGCAGCTGCCGACGCCCAAGCCGGTCCGCGACCTGCTCGAGACCCTGCTGGGCCGCACGGTGACGATCGAGCCCCACCACCCGTGGAAGCCGACGCCGTCGCAACCGGTCTGTGTCGCCGAGATGGTGGGCGACGACGGGCGACTGCTCGCCGTGGTGCTGCTCGACCTCGGGCTGACGGTCTACGCCGGCGCCGCGATCGGGCTGACGCCTCCGGGCGGCGCCCGCGACATGGTCGAGGAGGGCCAGCCGGCACCCGCCATCCTGGCCAACACCGGCGAGGTGCTCAACGTGCTCTCGTCGCTGTGGAACGTGCCGGGTCACCTGCACACCCGCCTCGGCACCGTGCACCCTCCCGGCGCACGGCTGCCGCTGCACGTCGAGCAGGTGCTCACCACCCTGGGCCGCCGGGTGGACCTGCGCGTCGGTGTCGCCGGCTACGGCGACGGCTTGCTGACCCTGGTCGCCGCCTGACGCCTCACCCGTCGAGGGGCAGGTGCTCCTCCAGGAAAGCCACGGTCCGCTCCCACGCCAGGGCGGACGCCTCGGGGTGGTGGAGCTGGGGCAGGTCGGGGTTGTCGAAGGCGTGGTCGGCGCCGTCGGAGAGGACGAAGTCGACGTCGTCGCCCTGCACGGCGCCCTGGATCTCCACCACCTGCGCCAGCGGGATGAAGGAGTCGCTGAGGCCGAAGTGGTGCAGCGACGGCGTGCTGACCTGAGGCGCGAGGCCCAGCAGGTTCGGGAGCGCGGAGCCGTAGTAGCTGACCAGGCAGTCCGGGTCGCGCACGGCGGCGAGGTTGAAGCCGAGGCCCCCACCGAAGCAGAAGCCGACGACCCCGGTCGGGCCGCGCACCTCCGCGCGCTGGTGAAGCACGTCGAGGGCGGCGCTCACGTCGCTGACGGCCGCCTCCCAGTCGACCTGCTGCAGCAGCCCCATGGCCCGGTCGAGGGCGTCCGGACCCTCGGGCACCCGGGAGACGCCGAGTCGCCAGAAGACCTCGGGCGCGAGGACGACGTAACCGAGGTCGGCGAGGTCCTGGGCGCGCTGCTCGACGTAGCGGCTGATGCCGAAGATCTCCTGCAGGAGCAGGATCCCCGGGCCGCTGCCGGATTCCGGGAGCCAGAGGTGGGCCGGCATGTCGCCGGCGTCGGTCGGGACCGTCACTGTGGGAGTGCTGGGCATGCGGCCAACCTACGGGGCGGCGGCCGGACCTACCCGGCGACGGAGGTCTCGAGACGGTCGCTGCGCGACCTCCTCGACCACCCGGGCAGATCCACCCGGGTCTCGACCGCGTCGCGTCAGACGTTGAAGCCGAGGGCGCGCAGCTGCTCGCGGCCGTCGTCGGTGATCTTGTCGGGGCCCCACGGCGGCATCCAGACCCAGTTGATGGTGACGTCGGTGACCAGGCCCTCGAGGGCGGAGTTGGTCTGCTCCTCGATGACGTCGGTCAGCGGACAGGCCGCCGAGGTGAGCGTCATGTCGAGCACGGCGGCCGAGGCGTCGTCGATGTGCACGTCGTAGACCAGGCCGAGGTCGACGACGTTGATGCCGAGCTCGGGGTCGACGACGTCCTTCATCGCCTCGAAGACGTCGTCCTTGGCGACTGCCGTGGTCGCGCCGCCACCGGAGGCGGCGGGCACGTCGGGCAGGTCGCTGTGGTCGGGGGTCACGGGGTTCTGCGTCATGCGTCCTCCTTGGGAGCATCGGTCGCGAGGGCGGTGGAGGCGGCGTCCTTGAACGCCATCCAGGAGAGCAGGGCGCACTTCACGCGAGCGGGGAACTTCGAGACCCCGGCGAAGGCGATGCCGTCCTCGAGGACCTCCTCGTCGGGCTCGATCGTGCCACGCGACTGCATCAGCTCCAGGAACGCCTCGTGGGCGGCCAGCGCGTCGGTCAGCGGCTTGTCGATCACCAGGTCGGTCATCACCGACGCGGAGGCCTGGCTGATCGAGCAGCCCTCGGCGTCGTAGGAGACGTCGCGCACGACGCCGTCGTCGAGGTGCACCCGCAGCGTGATCTCGTCGCCCCACGTCGGGTTGACGTGGTGCACCTCCGACTCGAACGGGTCACGCAGGCCCGCGTGGTGCGGGTTGCGGTAGTGGTCCAGGATGATCTCCTGGTAGAGGCTGTCGAGGTCCACGCTGCTCACCTGACCTTGAAGTAGTCCTGGGTGGCGATGATTCCCTCGAGGAGGGCGTCCACCTCGCTCGGCGTCGTGTAGAGGTACGACGACGCCCGGGTCGAGCTCTGCACCCCGAAGCGCTTGTGCGCCGGCTTGGCGCAGTGGTGACCGGCCCGGACGGCGACGCCCCGGCTGTCGAGCAGCTGCGCGACGTCGTGGGGGTGGATGCCGTCGATCTCGAAGGAGACCGCTCCCCCGCGCTCGGTCGGGTCGAGCGGGCCGAGCACCTTC
Organism: Marmoricola sp.; assembly: GCA_052040065.1. Lineage (GTDB taxonomy): Bacteria > Actinomycetota > Actinomycetes > Propionibacteriales > Nocardioidaceae > Marmoricola. The sequence continues at coordinate 1,433 of JBQGFI010000171.1, read as the reverse complement.
ACGCCCGGGATGTCGGCCAGCCCGCGCAGCAGGTGGCCGGTGAGTGCCTGCTCGTGCCGGTGGATCGCGTCGAGCCCGATCTCGGCGAGGTAGTCGAGCGCGGTGGCGAGCCCGACCGCCTCGGCGATCGGCGGCGTGCCGGCCTCGAAGCGGTGCGGCGGGGCGGCGTAGGTCGAGCGCTCCATCGCGACGGTCTCGATCATCTCGCCGCCGCCGAGGAAGGGCGGCAGCTGGGCCAGCAGCTCGTGACGTCCCCAGAGCACGCCGATGCCGGTGGGGCCGGTGACCTTGTGGCCGGTGAAGGCCACGAAGTCCGCGCCGACCGCCTGCACGTCGACCGGCAGCTGCGGCGCGGCCTGGGAGGCGTCGACGACGACGAGCGCCCCGACCTCGTGGGCCCGCCGGGCGATCTCGGCCACCGGGTTGATGGTGCCGAGCATGTTGGAGACCCAGGTCAGCGCCACCACCTTGGTGCGCTCGGTGATCAGCTCGTCGATGTCCGAGAGGTCGAGGTGACCGTCGTCGGTCAGCCCGAACCAGCGCAGCTCCGCGCCCTTGCGCTGGGTGAGCAGCTGCCACGGCACGATGTTGGAGTGGTGCTCCATCTCGGTGATCACCACGCGGTCACCCGCGCCCACGCCGAGCGGGCCGTCGGCCCACGCGAGCGTGTTGGCGACCAGGTTGAGCGCCTCGGAGGCGTTCTTGGTGAAGATCACCTCGTCGCGCGAGGGGGCGTTGACGAAGCGCGCCACCGTGTCGCGGGCGGACTCGAAGGCCTCGCTCGCCTCGGCGCCGAGCTGGTGCATCGCGCGCGCCACGTTGGCGTTGTGCCGCTCGAGGTGGTCGACCATCGCGTCGATGACGACCTGCGGCTTCTGGCTGGTGTTCGCGCTGTCGAGGTAGACCAGCGGGAGGTCGTCGGCCAGTCGCCGCTCCAGGATCGGGAAGTCCTTGCGGATGACGTCGAGCCCGGGCAGCAGCCCGTCGAGGTCGTGGGTCATCTGCAGTCCTTTCGTCTCACCGGGTCTCGAGACGGTCGCGGCGCGACCTCCTCGACCACCCGGGGTCCTGTGTCTCCTCGGCCTCGAGACGGTCGCGGCGCGACCTCCTCGAGCACCGGGGTCCTGTGGGTCAGACCTTCGCGTTGACGTACTTGTCGTAGCCCTCGGCCTCGAGTGCCTCGGCGAGCTCGGGGCCGCCCTGCTCGGCGACCTTGCCGTCGACGAAGACGTGCACGAAGTCGGGGGTGATGTAGCGCAGGATGCGGGTGTAGTGCGTGATCAGCAGCACGCCCTTGTCACCCTCGGCCTTGAAGCGGTTGACGCCCTCGGAGACCACGCGCAGCGCGTCGACGTCGAGGCCGGAGTCGGTCTCGTCGAGGATCGCGATGGAGGGCTTCAGCAGCTGCATCTGGAGGATCTCGTGGCGCTTCT
>JBQGFI010000170.1:0-7307 GCA_052040065.1 Marmoricola sp. | reverse complement strand
GTCACCAACTTCACCGCCAACGCCCTGCTCGCGCTCGGGGCCGCGCCCGCGATGGTCGACGTGCCCGGCGAGGCCGGCGCCTTCGCGGGCGTGGCGTCGGCCGTGCTGGTCAACCTCGGGACGCCACACGCGGAGCAGCGGGCGGCGATGGCCGAGGCCGCGGCCGCGGCGGACGCCGCCGGCACCCCGTGGGTGCTCGACCCGGTCGCCATCGGCTCGCTGCCCGTGCGCACGGGCCTGGCCCACGAGCTGCTCGCGCACCGACCCCGGGTGGTGCGCGGCAACCCCTCGGAGGTGCTGGCGCTGGCCGGCGGCGGGACCGGTGGCCGGGGCGTCGACGCGACGGTCGGGCCCGACGAGGTCGCCGAGGCGGCCGACGACCTCGCCCGGCGACTGGCGTGCGTCGTGGCCGTCTCGGGCGCGACCGACCTGGTCACCGACGGTCGTCGTACGACGCGGGTGGCCGGTGGCTCCGCGCTGCTCACGCGGGTCACCGGCGGCGGCTGCGCCCTCGGCGCGGCCGTGGCTGCCTTCAGCGCCGTCGCCGAGCCGTACGACGCCGCCGTCGCCGCCCACGAGGCGTGGGCGCGGGCCTCCGAGCGCGCCGCGGCCCGGGCCGGCGGCCCGGGGAGCTTCGCGGTCGCCTTCCTCGACGAGCTGGCGGCGCTGTGAGGGCCGACCTGTCGGTCTACCTCGTCACCGACTCGGCGCAGTGCGGCGACCGCGGGGTCGTCGAGGTCGTACGCCGCGCGGTCGCCGGCGGGGTGACCTGCGTGCAGGTGCGCGACAAGCACGCCAGCCACGGCGAGCTGGTCGACCTGGTGCGCGCCGTCGCCCACGCGGTCGCCGACCGGGCCGTCGTCGTGGTCGACGACCGGCCCGAGGTCGTGCTGTGCGCCCGGGCCGAGGGCGCGACGGTGCACGGCGTGCACGTCGGGCAGGACGACCTGTCGCCCGTCGCCGCCCGCGACCTGCTCGGCCCCGACGCCGTGGTCGGCCTGACCGCGCACACCCCCGACCAGCTGGCGGCCGCGGCCGCCCTGCCCCCCGGCACCGTGGACTACCTCGGGGTCGGCGCCGTCGCGGCCACGGCGACCAAGCACGACCACCCGCCGGTGCTCGGCGTGGCGGGCTTCGCCCGCGTCGTGGCGGCCACGACGTACCCCTGCGTGGCGATCGGCGGCGTCGACGCCACGCTGGTGCGCCCGCTGCGCGACGCCGGCGCGGCCGGTGTCGCCGTGGTCTCGGCGGTCTGCGCCGCACCGGACCCCCGGGCGGCCGCGGCCGAGCTCGCCGGGGCGTGGCGCTCGTGATCCCCCGGGTGCTCAGCGTGGCCGGGTCCGACCCGAGCGGCGGTGCCGGCGTGCAGGCCGACCTCAAGAGCATCGCGGCCCAGGGCGGCTACGGGATGGCGGTGCTGACCGCGCTCACGGCGCAGAACACCAGGGGCGTGCGCGGCGTGCACGTGCCTCCGGTGGGCTTCCTGCGCGCGCAGCTCGACGCGGTCTCCGACGACGTGCGCCTCGACGCCGTGAAGATCGGGATGCTGGGCTCCGCCGAGGTGGCCCGCGAGGTCGGCGACGGGCTGCGCGGGCAGGACACGCTGGTCGTGCTCGACCCGGTCATGGTCGCGACCAGCGGCGACCGGCTGCTCGACGAGGACGCCGAGGGAGCGCTGCGCGCGCTCCTGCCCGGCGTCGACGTCGTGACGCCCAACCTCGCCGAGCTCGGGCTGCTCGCGCGCGAGCACCCTGCCGCCACCTGGGCCGACGCCCTGGCGCAGGGTCGCGACGTCGCCGCGGCGTACGGCTGCCGGGTGCTGGTCAAGGGCGGCCACCTCGGGGGCGGGACGAGTCCCGACGCGCTGGTCGGCGGTGGTCCGGACCTCGTCGTCCACGGCGTCCGCGTCGACACCGCGCACACCCACGGCACCGGCTGCTCCCTGTCGTCGGCGCTGGCGACGCGTCTCGCCGCGGGCGACGACGCGGAGGTCGCGCTGCGCCGGGTGAAGGCGTGGCTGCACGACAGCCTGGTGCACGCCCACGAGCTCCACGTGGGCCGGGGCCACGGTCCCGTGCACCACTTCCACGCCCTGTGGCAGGCCGCGGACCCCCGCTAGAAGCCGGTGCGGCGCGCGGCGTCACCGGCCGCGTCGCGGACGGCCTGGCCCTTGGCGTGCGCCGCGTCGCGCAGCGAGGCCTGGAAGTCCTCCATGCGCTGTCGCAGCGCCGGGTCGCTCGCCCCGAGGATGCGGCACGCCAGCAGGCCGGCGTTGCGGGCGCCGCCGATCGACACCGTCGCCACCGGCACCCCGGCCGGCATCTGCACGATCGAGAGCAGCGAGTCCATCCCGTCGAGGTGGCGCAGCGGCACCGGGACGCCGACCACGGGCAGGGGCGTGACCGAGGCGAGCATGCCCGGCAGGTGCGCGGCGCCACCGGCGCCCGCGACCACGACCTGCAGACCCCGGTCGGCCGCGCCGCGGCCCCACGCGAGCATCTCGTCGGGCATCCGGTGCGCCGAGACCACGTCGGCCTCCCAGGCGACGCCGAGCTCGGTGCACGCCTCCGCCGCCGCCTTCATCACCGGCCAGTCGGAGTCCGACCCCATCACGATGCCGACCGAGGCGCTCACTCGCTCTCCTCCCCCAGGTCGCCGGCGAACCACGCCGCCGCGTGCCGGGCCCGCTCCAGGCAGTCGTCGAGGTCCTCGCCGTAGGCGTTGACGTGACCGACCTTGCGGCCGGGCCGCAGCCCCTTGCCGTACAGGTGCACCCGCAGCCGCGGGTCGCGCGCCATCGCGTGCGGGTAGCCGTCGTAGAGCCGGCCCGTCTCGTGCGCCCCGCCGAGGATGTTGACCATCACGGTCCACTCCTCGCGGGCGGACGGCGCCCCCAGCGGCAGGTCGAGCACGGCGCGCAGGTGGTTCTCGAACTGGCTGGTGACCGCGCCGTCCTGGGTCCAGTGGCCGGTGTTGTGCGGGCGCATCGCCAGCTCGTTGACCAGGATCCGGCCGTCGGTGGTCTCGAAGAGCTCGACCGCCAGCACGCCGGTCACGCCGAGCTCGTCGGCGATCCGCATCGCGGTGCGCTGCGCCTCCAGGGCCAGCTCGGGGTCGAGGTCGGGCGCCGGGGCGACGACCTCGTGGCAGATGCCGTCGCGCTGCGTGGAGGCCACCACGGGGTAGGCCGCCACCTGGCCCGACGGCGAGCGCACCACCAGGGCGGAGAGCTCGCGCCGGAAGTCGACGCGCTCCTCGGCCAGCACCTCGCGGCCGGACTCGAAGGCCGCCGCGCAGTCGTCGGGGCCCTCGACGAACCACACGCCCTTGCCGTCGTAGCCGCCGCGCGTCGTCTTGAGCACGCAGGGCCAGCCGAAGGCCTCGACGTCGGCCACGGAGGCGACCACGGCGTTGCGCGGGCAGGGCACGCCGAGCTCGGCGAGACGTCGGCGCATCACGGCCTTGTCCTGGGCGTGCACCAGCGCGGCGGGCCCGGGGCGCACGGCCAGCTCCTGCTCCAGCGCCTGCAGGTGCTCGGTCGGCACGTGCTCGTGGTCGAAGGTGACAACGTCGCAGCCCGCCACGGTGCGCCGCAGCGTGTCGAGGTCGGTGTAGTCGCCGACGAGGTGGTCGGGCACCACCTGCGCGGCGCTGACCCCCTCGGCCTCGGCCAGCAGGCGCAGCGGGATGCCGAGGGCGGCCGCGGGCTCGGCCATCATGCGGGCCAGCTGGCCGCCACCGATCACGGCGACGGTCGGGGCGAGCGGTCCAGGACTGTCGGGCACGCGCCGACCCTACCGAGCGCGAGCGCCACGGGGCCCGGTCCCCTAGCCTCGGGACATGGCGACCCGGGAGCACCCCAGCTACGTGCTGGTCGACGGCGAGAACATCGACGCGACGCTGGGCACCTCGGTCTTCGGCCGGCGACCCCACCCGGAGGAGCGACCGCGCTGGGAGCGGCTGCTGGAGTTCGTCGAGCGGCGCTGGGGCGGCCCCGTGCAGGGCCTGTTCTTCCTCGCGGTCAAGGACGACCTGCCGATGAGCTTCGTCCAGGCGCTGGTCTCGCTGGGCTACCGCCCCGTGCCGCTGCGCGGCGGCCCGCACGAGAAGGTCGTCGACCTGGCGATCCAGCGCACCCTGGAGGCGCTCGAGGAGCGCGAGGGCGACGTCGTCCTGGTGAGCAACGACGGCGACTTCCTGCCCCACGTCGAGGCCCTGCTCGGCACCCGCCGGGTGGGCCTGATGGCCTTCGACGAGTTCCAGAACGGCGGCTACCGCGACCTGGTGACCCAGGGTCTGGAGTTCTTCGACCTCGAGCACGACGTGCGCGCCTTCAACGTGCGGCTGCCCCGCCTGCGGGTGCTCACCCTTGACGAGTTCGACCCCGCCGACTTCCTCTGAGGCCGCGCCCCGGGCGGGTCAGGCCGCGAGTCGGGCCGCGGGTCAGGGCAGCCGGGTGTGGCGCACCGCCACCGGCTGCAGCTCGCCGAAGCCGCGCACCGGCCGCGCCGGCAGCATCCGGGTCTCGTAGCGGTCGGCCGGGAGCGCCTCGGCGGTGTGCACGTCGGTGATGACCCGGTTGCGGCGGGCGACCGTGGTCAGCCGCGCCGCCAGGTTGACCGCGGGGCCGTAGACGTCACCCATCCGCGTCACCACCGAGCCGGTGACCAGCCCGAGCCGGACGTCGGGCAGCCGCGGGTCGCGACCGATCACCTGCACGATGTCCCAGGCCGTGTCGACACCCTCCGCGGGCGACGGCGCCCAGAAGAGCACGGAGTCGCCGAGGGTCTTGACGACCCGGCCGCCGCGGCGCGAGACCACCTCGTGGGCCCGCGACTCGAAGACCTCCACGAGGTCGCCGATCTCGTCGTCGCCGAGGCGGTTGGTCAGCTCGCTGAAGCTGACCAGGTCGGCGAAGCCGACGGTGGCCTCGACCTGCTCGTCCTCCACGCTGGCGCCGTCGAGGCCGCCCGCGCGCGCCACCGCCGCCACGAGGTGCCGGCGCCAGACGTAGCCCAGCAGCGACTCGAAGTCGGCGCCGATCTTCTGGGTCAGGCGGACGACCTCGGCGCCGCGCTCCCCCGGCTCGGTGGTGCGCTCGACGTGGGAGGTGAGCGTCGCGACCTCCCACTCGGCGAGCCGGTCCATCGTCTGGCCCACCGCCCGGGTCATCCGCACCACGGTGTCGAAGTCGAGCTCGGTGTCGCCGAGGATCCGGATCACCCGCGCGAGCGCGTCGGCGTCGGCCTGGCTGTAGGCCGTGGCGCGACCGGTGTCGGGGAAGCCGAGCGCCCGCCACAGCCGCTGCGACTGCTCGCGCGGCACCCCCGCGTGCTCCGCGACGTCGTCACCGGTGCGGTCGGGCACCCACCCCAGGATCGCGCGCTCGAGGTCCTCCGGCGAGGTCATCGGTCGTGGTGGCGGTGGAGCAGGTCGGAGACGATGCGCTGCGTCTCCTCCACCCGGGGGATGTCGTCGAGCTCGATGCCGAGGTCCCCGGCGTCGGAGATCACGAGCGTGCCGCACCCCAGCAGCCGGTCGATCAGGTCCTTCTCGTAGGAGATGTCGCTGATCCGGTTGAGCGAGATGTCGTGCCCGCGCCGGGTGATGACGCCCTCGCGGGTGATCAGCCGGCGGTCGGTGAAGGTGTAGCTGGAGGTCAGCCACGCCACGAAGGGCCACACGCAGCGCCACAGGACGAGCACCAGCGCGACTCCCCAGATGACCGCGCGCCAGGTGCCGGCGTCGGCACCGGTCGGGATCGTGGAGACGAAGCCGGCGACGCCCACCACCAGGACCAGCACCAGGGCGGGCACGAAGAGGTGCTTGACGTGCGTGCGCGTCGACAGCACGACGGACTCGCCCTCGTTGAGGAGCTTCGGGGAGATGGACACCTCTAGATAGTGCCACCAGCGGGGCGCACGTGGACGACGTCTCCGGCACCGAGGTGCTCCTCGCCGGAGGCGGTCCGCACCACCAGGCGCCCGTCGGGGTCGACGTCGACGGCCTCGCCGTCGAGCGCCCCGCCCGGCACCGTCACCCGCACCCGGCGTCCGACCGTGGTGCACAGCCCCAGGTACGCCGGCCGCAGGTCCTCGCCGCGCAGCCACGCGTCGTACGCCGCGTCGAGCTCGCGCAGCAGCGCCGTGAGCAGCGTCGTGCGGTCGGTGGCGGCGCCCTCCACGGCGAGCGAGGTCGCCGTCTCGACGGGCAGCTCGTCGCGGTCCTGGTGCACGTTGAGCCCGACGCCGACGACCGCGGCGGCGCGACCCTCGTGCTCGATCCGCTCGAGCAGGATGCCGCCGACCTTCGCCTCGCCGAGCAGCACGTCGTTGGGCCACTTCAGGCCGGCCGCGAGGCCGGTCACGGCGCTGACGGCCCGGGCGGCGGCGACGCCGGTGAGCAGCGGGAGCCAGGTCCAGCGGGGCGCGGCGACGTCGGGCTCGAGCAGGAAGGAGACCGTCAGCGACGACCCGGGCGTGACCACCCAGTCGCGGCCGAGCCGTCCCCGACCGGCCGTCTGGTGCTGCGCGGCGAGCGCCAGCCGCTCGCCCTCGCCGGCGCGGAAGCGGTCGCCGAGCTCGGCGTTGGTCGAGGCCGACTCGTCCACGACGTCGACCCGCCACCCCTCGTGGGTCACCGGCGCGATCGGTGGGCGGCTGTCAGCGGAGGAGGTCATGACACTAGATTGACCGACGCCACGCCAGGCTGGCCACGGGTCCGCGGCGTCCGGCTCCGATCGCCCCCCAGGGAGGACCACAGGTGAGCGCAGCAGCACGAGACACGTCCCCGGGCGAGGGCACCGACGTGCCGGACGACATCGACATCCACACCACGGCCGGCAAGCTCGCCGACCTGGAGCGCGGGATCGACGAGGCCGTGCACGCGGGCTCGGCCAAGGCGGTGGAGAAGCAGCACGCCAAGGGCAAGATGACCGCCCGGGAGCGGATCGAGCAGCTCTTCGACGAGGGCTCCTTCGTGGAGCTCGACGAGCTGGCCCGGCACCGCTCGGTCGCCTTCGGCCTGGAGAAGAACCGTCCCTACGGCGACGGCGTCATCACCGGCTACGGCACCGTCGACGGCCGGCAGGTCTGCGTCTTCTCCCAGGACTTCACCGTCTTCGGCGGCTCCCTGGGCGAGGTCTACGGCGAGAAGATCACCAAGGTGATGGACCTCGCGATGAAGACCGGGTGTCCCATCATCGGGATCAACGAGGGTGCGGGCGCGCGGATCCAGGAGGGCGTGGTCTCGCTCGGCCTCTACGGCGAGATCTTCCGGCGCAACGTGCACGCCTCGGGCGTCATCCC
>JBQGFI010000169.1:0-11044 GCA_052040065.1 Marmoricola sp. | reverse complement strand
CGGGTGCTCCGCGGCGCCGCGGTCTCCGAGGTCCCCGACACGCTGGCCCACCCCTACCTCGGCTCGCGACTCTTCCGGCTCGCCTCGTGGCGCAGCCTCGACCTGCGCTTCGCCGAGGACACCGCCTTCCCCGACCACGTGCTGCTGACGCAGGTCGCCCTCGCCCCCTGGCGCGTCGACGTGCTGCCGGGGATCGTCTACCACGCCCGTCAGCGCCACGACCGCGGCTCGATGACCCAGCGGTCGCTGCGCAACGCCGACCTCGCGATGGACCGGCTCGCGCGCCTCGGCTCGGCCCGGGCGCTGCTGGCCGAGCACCCCGAGGCCACCCGGGCACTGCTGCGCGGAGCGCTGATCACGGTCGTGGCCGACCTGGTGCGCTACGCGCTCGTCTACGGCCCCGACTCGTGGTCCAAGGTGAGCCCGGCGATCTCCCGGCTGCTGGAGGGCGCCGACGACGACACCTGGGCCGACGTGCCCGTGGTCGAGCGGGTGCTCGCCTGGTTGTGCGCGCACGAGGACATGGAGACCACCGCCGCGTTCCAGGCGTACGCCCACGCCAACCGCACCGGTCTGCACTACCGGCTCGTCGACGGCATCCCGGTGGTGCACACCGAGGAGCTCGCGGTGCTCAGCCCGCACCCGCGGCAGCTGCTCTCCATCTCCCGTCACGAGCTCCGCTTCCGCAGCCGGCTGGAGTCGCTGCGGTGGGAGTCGCCGACCCGGGTGGCGATCCAGGGCACGGCGTTCACCGAGTACCTCACCGCGGCCGATCCCGAGGCCTCCACGCGCCTGGTGCTCGTGGACGAGACCTCGGGGGAGAAGTGGCCGCTGGAGACCGAGCCTGTGCACGACGAGACCGCGAACCTGTGGGCCGGGCGCGCCCACGAGGACGTCTCGGGCGCCGGCTTCCGCACGGTCGTCGACGTCACGCGGCTGCCCGCCCGCCAGGGCAGCGAGCGGGTCTACCGGCTCCTGGTCGAGCACGAGACCGCCGGCAGCACCTGGAGCGGCCCCCTCCAGGGCCGCGTCGTCGACGGCTCCGCCGGCCAGCTGATGACGGGCGGCGTCGAGGGGTCGGTGCTCCGCTTCAGCTGGGAGGGCGACGAGGGCCTCCGGCTCCACCACCGCGGCGGCCGCCCCGAGCGCCGGCGCCGGGAGATCGACCCCGCCGCGCTCGCCACCGCCCTCGACCTCGAGGTGCTCGAGGAGGAGGTCGTGCTCACCCTCGACGCCGACCGCCCCGTGGAGCTCTCGCTGCGCTCCCCGCGCGCCCGGCTCCCCTGGGTGCCGGCCGTCCGCGACCCCGACGGCGTGGTGCGCGTGCGCCTGCCGCTGCGCTACGACGAGTGGGGCCAGGGCGCCACCGAGCTGCCGCACGACCGCTACGTCGTCGACGTCCGCCCGGTGGGCGACCCGCGCGGCAGCAGGGTGCTCTCGACCTCGCTCACCCTGTGGCAGCGCACGCCGATGCGCCTGACGGTGGGCACCTCCAACGTCATCCCCGAGGTCAGCGTGCACCGCGGCTTCCGGATCCGGGTGCACCCGGCGGAGTGGCGCCACGAGCAGGCGCCGTACCCCCGCGCGCGGCTCCGCGAGGACGTCTACCCCCGGCTGCGCGAGCTCCCCCTCCTCGACGTCGCGATGTTCGAGACCTTCGGCGGCCGCAGCGGCGGCGACCAGCCGGGCCCGCTGTGCGAGGAGCTGCACCGGCGCCACCCCGACCTCGACCTCGCCTTCGTGGTCAACGACCGGTCGGTGCACGTGCCGCCCGTCGCCCGCAAGGTGGTGCGCCTCTCCACCGAGCACATGGAGCTCCTGGCGCGGGCCCGCTACCTGGTCGTCAACACCAACCAGCCGCCCTTCTTCGTCCGCCGCGAGGGACAGGCCGTGCTCCAGACCTGGCACGGCAGCCCGTTGAAGACCATCGGCCACGACCGGATCCAGAACGACATCGACAATTGGTACCACCGCCGCACGCTGGTGGAGACCGTGCAGCAGTGGGACTTCCTGGTCTCGCAGAGCCCCTTCTGCTCCGATCGGCTGCGGGGCGCCTTCGGCTTCGCGGGCACGATGCTCGACCTGGGCTACCCCCGCAACGACGTGCTGCGCTCGCCGCAGCGCCAGGACCTGCGGCTGCGGGTGCGCGAGGCCCTCGGGATCACCGCCGACCAGCGCGTGGTGCTCTACGCCCCCACGTGGCGCGAGACCCGGCGCGCCGGCTTCGTCTACGACAAGGTGCTCTACCTCGACCCGCCGACCGTCGCCCGCGAGCTCGACGCGGTCGTGCTGGTCCGTGGTCACTACCACTCCATCCAGGCCGCGGAGAAGCGCGATCCCGACCGCCGGGTCATCGACGTGACGCGCTACCCCGACATCGCCGACCTCTACCTGGCCGCCGACGCCATGGTGACCGACTACTCCTCGGCCTTCTTCGACTTCGCGGCCACCGACAAGCCGATGGCCTTCCTGGCGCCCGACCTCGCGGAGTACCGCGACGACAACCGGGGCTTCTACGTCGACTACCACGAGACCGTGCCGGGACCGGTGTGCCAGACCACCCCCGAGGTGGTCGAGGTGCTGCGCACCGCCCTGGCCGACCCGTCGTACGACGCGGAGCGCCGGGCCCGCTTCCGCGAGACCTACGCGCCCTGGGACGACGGTGGCGCCTCGGTGCGCGTGGTCGACGCCCTGCTCGACGCCTTCCCCCGCAGCTGAGGACTCCCGCCCACCCCGCGACCACGCTCCGAGGGTCGCGGGGTGTCGCACGTCACGTTCCCTGGGAGCGAGTCGCCGGATCGGCGTAGGCTGCGAGAGCACGTCATCGCAGTAGTCCGGTACCCCGCGGGGACCGGAACGAAGGAGATGAGCGAGATGGCCCGCATCGGGGTCGTCGGCGCCGGCCGTGTCGGCGCCGTCCTGTCCGCAGCCCTGCGCGCCGCGGGCCACGAGGTCGTGGCCGCCGCGGGCGAGTCGGCCGCGTCGCGCGAGCGCATCGCCGAGCTGCTGCCCGGCGTCCCCGTCGAGAAGCCCACCGACGTGGCCCGGGCGTGCGACCTGCTGCTGCTCACCGTGCCCGACGACATGCTCGACAACGTCGCCACCACCCTCGTGGGGGCCGGCGCGATCCGTCCCGGACAGGTCGTGGTGCACACCTCGGGCCGGCACGGGCTCGCCGCGATGCACGCCGTGAGCGAGCGGGGCGCCCGGCCGGTGGCGCTGCACCCGGCGATGACCTTCACGGGCACCTCGCTCGACCTGCCCCGGCTGCGGGGCTGCGTCTTCGGCATGACCGCGGGGGAGGGCGAGCGCGAGCTGGCCGAGGCCCTGGTCGCCGACCTGGGCGGCGTCCCGATGTGGGTGGCCGAGGAGCGCCGGGCGCTCTACCACGCCGGCCTGGCCCACGGCGCCAACCACCTGGTCACGCTGGTCAGCCAGGCCATGGACCTGCTGGCCGCCGCCGGTGCCGACGACCCCGCCGCCACGCTGCGTCCGCGGCGGACCGCGGCGCACGACACCGCGCTCGAGCGCGGCGACGACGCCCTGACCGGACCGATCGTGCGCGGCGACGTCCGCACCGTGCAGGCGCACCTGCACGACCTGGTCGAGACCTCGCCCGCCACCGTGCCGTCGTACGTCGCCATGGCACGGGCCACGGCCGACCGCGCGATGCTCGACGGCCGGCTGCTGCCGATCCGGGCCTCGCGGATCGCCGGGCTGCTCGATGACGCGCTGCGTGCGGTGGGCCAGGACGCCCGGACGCACCACCCGTCGCGGTGACCACGCCACTGGTGGTGGGCTCCCGCGCGGAGCTCGACGCCACCCTCGCGGGCGGCCGCCTGCTGGTGCCCACGATGGGGGCGCTGCACGAGGGCCACGCGTCGCTGCTGCGCCGCGCCCGCGCCCTGGGCGACGGCCCGCTGGTGGTGTCGGTCTTCGTCAACCCGCTGCAGTTCGCACCGGGGGAGGACCTCGAGCGCTACCCGCGGACCTTCGGGGCCGACCTCGAGCTGTGCGCGCGCGAGGGCGTCGACGTCGTCTTCGCCCCCGACGTCGAGGAGGTCTACCCCGGGGGCGACCCGCAGGTGACGGTCGACCCGGGTCCGCTCGGGGCCGAGCTCGAGGGTGTCAGCCGGCCGACCCACTTCCGCGGTGTGCTGACCGTGGTCGCGAAGCTCTTCGGGCTGGTGCGGCCCGAGGCCGCCGTCTTCGGGGAGAAGGACTACCAGCAGCTCACGCTCGTGCGCCGGATGGTCGACGACCTGTGCCTCGGCGTCCACGTCGAGGGCGCGCCGACCGTGCGGGAGCCCGACGGGCTGGCGCTCTCCAGCCGCAACCGCTACCTCTCGCCGCACGAGCGGGAGCAGGCGGCGGCGCTCGCGCGGGCGCTGCGGGCCGCCCGCAGCACCGGCTCGGTGGAGGCGGCCGAGAAGGTCCTGGCCGACGCCGACGGTGTGGTGGTCGACTACCTCGCCCTGCGAGGTCCCGACCTGGGGCCCGCGCCCGCGACCGGTCCCGCGCGGCTGCTCGTGGCCGCGCGCGTCGGCACCACCCGGCTGATCGACAACGTCGCCCTCGAGCTCGGGGCCGGGCACGCATGACGCTGCTGTGCGCCGACGTCGGCAACTCCCACACCGTGATCGGCCTGCTCGACCGCGGCGAGGTCCTGGCGCACTGGCGCGTGGCCTCCGACGAGCGGCGCACGGCCGACGAGTGGGCGATCGTGGTGCGCTCGCTGCTGCGCGAGACCTCCCCCGAGCCCACGCTGAGCGGGGTGGCGCTGTGCGCCACGGTGCCGGCGGTGCTGCACGAGTGGCGCGACATGCTGGACCGCAGCTTCGCCGGCGTGCCGCACGTGATCGTCGAGCCCGGCGTGCGCACCGGGATCAGGCTGCGCACCGACAACCCGCGCGAGGTCGGCGCCGACCGGATCGTCAACTCGCTCGCCGCGGCCGAGCTCTACGGCGGCCCGGCGATCGTGGTCGACTTCGGCACCGCCACCACCTTCGACGTGGTCGACGTCCGGGGCGACTACGTCGGCGGCGCCATCGCCCCCGGCATCGACATCAGTCTCGAGGCGCTCGGCCGGCGCGGGGCGCAGCTGCGCAAGGTCGAGCTGATGCGCCCGCGGAGCGTGATCGCGAAGAACACCGTGGAGGCCCTGCAGTCGGGCATGGTCTTCGGCTTCGCCAGCCAGGTCGACGGCCTGGTGGAGCGGATGACCGCCGAGCTCGGCGCCGACCCGCGCGACGTCCACGTCATCGCCACCGGCGGCCTGGCGCCCGTCGTCGTGGAGGAGTGCCGCACCCTCACCGACCACCAGCCCTGGCTGACCCTGCTCGGCCTGGAGCTGGTCTTCGACCGCAACCTGGCGTGACGCTCCCCGTCCTCGGCGCGGGGCGCGGGGTCGGGTCGTGCGCCGGTCCGTGGCCGGTCAGTGACCCGCGGTGCCCTTCGACCGGCGGGGGACCAGGTGCATCACCACGACGACGAGGGCGCCGAGGACGGCACCCAGCACCGCGGAGAAGAAGGTGTTGGTGAGCCAGCCGAGCAGGCCGCCGAGGGCGCCGGTGGCGTCGGCGACGGCCACCTCGAGGTGGTGCACCACGTCGTAGACCGCGTGCACGCCGAGGTCGTCGAGGCCGACCAGCCAGATGTGGCCGCCGACCCAGAGCATCGCGGCGATGCCGACCGTGCTCAGCACCGAGAGGACCACCGGCATCGCCTTGACCAGGCCGGTGCCGAGGCGCTGCAGCCCGGGTGACTCCCGTCCGGCGAGGCGCAGGCCGAAGTCGTCCATCCGGATGATCAGGGCGACCGCGCCGTAGACCAGGATCGTGATGCCGATGGCGACGACGACCAGGATGGCGGCGCGGGACCAGAAGGACTCGGCCGCGACCTCGTTGAGGGCGATCACCATGATCTCGGCGGAGAGGATGAAGTCGGTGCGGACGGCGCCCGCGACGACCTGGCCCTCGTCCTCGGGGCCGCGGTCGGTGGCGGGCTGCTCGGGCGCACCGTGGCCGGAGACCTTCTCCCAGATCTTCTCGGCCCCCTCGTAGGCGAGGTAGAGACCGCCCAGGAGCAGCAGCGGCGTGAGCAGCCACGGCAGGAACTCGCTGAGCAGCAGCACCGCCGGCAGGATGAAGACCAGCTTGTTGCGGATCGAGCCCTTGGCGATGCGCCCGATGACGGAGAGCTCGCGGTTGGGGTTGAGCCCCTGCACGTAGCGCGGCGTGACCGCGGCGTCGTCGACCACGACGCCGGCGGCCTTCGCGCTCGCCCGGCCCGCGGCGGCGGCGACGTCGTCGACCGAGGCGGCCGTCAGGCGGGCCAGGGCGGCGACGTCGTCGAGGAGCGCGGCGAGACCGCCGCTCATCGGGGGGCCTCGCACGGGCAGGCAGCAGACGTCACGACCGAAGCGTAGTCATACCCTTGCCCCCATGGCCGACGCTCCCGCTGCTCCTCCTGACGACAGCGCCGACGACAGCACCACCGACGAGCTCCCGGAGCAGGTGCGGGTACGCCGCGAGAAGCGGCAGCGGCTGCTCGACGAGGGTGTGGCGCCGTACCCGATCGGGGTGGAGCGCAGCCACACCATCCGCGAGCTGCGCGAGGCCCACGACCCGGCCCTGGAGTCGGGTGAGCTCGCCCCCGACACCCGCACCGGTCTGCAGGTCGCCATCACCGGCCGGGTGATGTTCCAGCGCAACACCGGCAAGCTCTGCTTCGCCCGCCTGCGCGAGGGCGACGGCTCCGAGGTGCAGGTGATGCTGAGCCTGGCCGAGGTCGGCGAGGAGCGGCTGGCGGCGTACAAGCAGCTGGTCGACATCGGTGACCTGCTGGCGGTGCGCGGCGAGGTGATCACGAGCCGCCGCGGCGAGCTGAGCGTGGCCGCGACCTCGTGGGAGCTGGCGGCCAAGACCCTGCGTCCGCTGCCCAACGAGCACCGGCCGCTCTCCGACGAGGCGCGCATCCGGCTGCGCTACGTCGACATGATGCTGCGCCCCGAGCCCCGTGACCTGGTGCGCGCCAAGGCCGCGGTGCTCAAGAGCCTGCGCGCCACCCTCGACGAGCAGGGCTACGTCGAGGTGGAGACCCCGATCCTGCAGCTCACCAACGGCGGTGCGGCCGCGCGGCCCTTCCGCACCCACCTCAACGCCCTCGACCAGGAGATGCTGCTGCGCATCGCCCTCGAGCTCGACCTCAAGCGCGCGATGATCGGCGGCGTCGACCGGGTCTACGAGATCGGCCGGACCTTCCGCAACGAGGGGCTGGACTCCACGCACGCCGCGGAGTTCTCGATGCTGGAGGCCTACCAGGCCTACGGCGACCAGTTCACGATGATGCAGCTCGCCCGCGACATGGTGCTCGGGGCGGCCCGCGCGCTCGGTCGCACCTCGTTCACCGCCCGCGACGGCTCCGAGGTCGACCTGACCCAGCCGTGGCGGCAGGCCCCGATCTTCGAGCTGGTCTCCGAGGCGCTCGGCGAGGAGGTCGACGTCGAGACCCCCGTGGAGGTCCTGCGCAAGCACGCCGAGACGCACGCGGTGGAGCTGCAGCCGGGGTGGGGGGCCGAGGAGGTGCTGGTCGAGCTCTACGAGCAGCTCGTCGAGGACCACCTGCTCAGCCCCACCTTCGTCATGGACTACCCGAGCAAGGTCAAGCCGCTGGCCAAGGCCCACCGCAGCAAGGCCGGGCTCAACGAGGCCTTCGACCTGATCATCAACGGCGTCGAGCTGGGTGCGGCGTACTCCGAGCTCAACGACCCCGTGGTGCAGCGCGAGCGGCTCACCGAGCAGTCGCTCCTGGCCGCCGCCGGCGACCCCGAGGCGATGGAGCTCGACGAGGTCTTCCTGCGGGCCATGGAGTTCGGGATGCCGCCCGCGGGCGGCATCGGCATCGGCGTCGACCGGCTGATCATGCTGCTCACCGGGGCCAGCATCCGCGAGACGATCCTGTTTCCGCTGCTGCGCCCGGAATGATTCACGAAATACCGCGGAATAGGTGAGCGACGACATTGTGGTCGTCGCGTCATTTCACATAGTGGCCTGTTAGTGTCCGACCTGCAAACGTATTCCGACTCCAGGCAGCAGGTTCCATTCATGGCGCAGAAGGTGCACATCGTGCTGGTCGACGACCTCGACGAGACCGAGGCCGACGAGACGGTGAGCTTCGCCCTCGACGGCAAGGACTACGTCATCGACCTCAGCGAGGCCAACGCCACCAAGCTGCGCGAGGCGCTCGCCCCGTGGGTCGCCCACGCGCGGCCGGTCAGCGGCGGGCGTGGTCGTGGTCGCCGCAACGGCGCCAAGGTGGCCGCGGGCGGTCCCGCCCCCGCCGAGATCCGGGCCTGGGCGCGCGACAACGGCTTCGACGTCCCCGAGCGCGGGCGGGTCTCCCAGGAGGTCCGCGACGCGTACGCCGCCGCGCACTGACGCGTCGGCGCCGCCTAGGCTCGCGGGCATGAGCTCGCGCACCGTCTTCGACGTCGACGACGAGGCCGTCAACCCCTACCGGCTGCTGACGGCGCTCGTGGTGCCGCGCCCCATCGCCTGGGTCTCCACGCTCGACGCCCAGGGCCGGGGCAACCTCGCGCCGCACTCCTTCTTCACCGTCGCCAGCCACCGTCCCCCGACGATCATGTTCACCTCGGTCGGCCGCAAGGACACCCTCGACAACGTCGAGGCCACCGGGGAGTTCGTGGTCAGCCTGGCCACCGAGCACCTGCTCGACCAGGTCAACGACTCCAGCGCCCCCTTCGAGGCGGGTGACGACGAGGCGCAGGCCCTCGGGATCGCGATGGCGCCCTCGGTCACCGTGGCGCCGCCGCGCGTCGCCGCCTCGCCGGCCTCCCTGGAGTGCCGCCTCGACCGGGTCGTCGAGGTGGGCGGCTCGTGGGTGGTCCTGGGACGGGTCACCCTGATCGAGGTGGCCGACGACGTCCTGGTCGACGGTCACCCGGAGATGTCGCTGCTGCGTCCCCTCTCGCGGCTCGGCCGCAACGAGTGGGGACGCCCTCCCGAGGTCTTCGCCCTCGACCGGCCCGCCAGCCCCGACGACGTGCGCTGACGCGGGGGCCGACGGGCGTGCCGAGCCGTGCCGACGGGGCACCCAGGGGCGTGTCCCCCGATGCTCCGCCGCTGCCCGGCCGCGCGGTCATGGACCAGGTCTGGTCCGACCTGGTCTTCCTGCACTGGCGCGTCGACCCCTCGCGGGTCGAGCGCTGGATGCCGCCCGGTGCCCGCCCCGACGTGCACGACGGCAGCAGCTGGGTGGGCCTGATCGGCTTCGAGATGCGGCGCGCGGGGTTCGGGCGCGACCGCCCGGTGCCGTACCTCGGTGACTTCGCGGAGATCAACGTGCGCCTCTACTCGGTCGACGACGACGGACGCCGCGGCGTCGTCTTCGCCAGCCTGGAGACCGAGCGGGCGGCGCTCGCGGCCGCCGCCGACCCCCTGGGGGTGCGCTACCGCTGGGCCCGGATCCGCATGGAGCGCCTCGCGGAGGCCACCGGACGCCTGCGCTACGCCTCCCGGCGTCGCCAGCCGCCGGCGTACGGCGTCCGCACCGACTTCGCCGTGCGTCCGGGCGAGACGGTCGCGGACGACCCCCTCAGCCGCTTCCTCACCGACCGGTACGGCATGCACCACGCGCTCGGGCGGCGGCCGGTGTGGGTGCCCAACACCCACCCGCGCTGGCCGCTGCGCCACGCCGAGCTGCTGCACTGCCGCGACGAGCTGGTCGCCGCGGCGGGGCTCCCCGGCGTCGCCGACCGGCCACCGGACCACGTGCTGTGGTCGCCGGGGGTGCGGACCCAGTTCGGGGCCCCGCAGCTCGGGCGGCGCGGCTGACCCGGGTGGCGCGTCCTCGCCGCGTTCGCCCACAGCGGACTGAACCTCGGGCCGGAACACGTAGGCTGGGGTCCGGGTTGGATCCGTCGCGAGGACGCTGCGGAGCGCCCGCGAAGACTTCGAGGAGGAACCCATGTTCGAGCGGTTCACCGACCGAGCCCGTCGAGTGGTGGTGCTGGCCCAGGAAGAGGCCCGCATGCTCTCGCACAACTACATCGGCACCGAGCACATCCTCCTCGGCCTGATCCACGAGGGCGACGGCATCGCCGCCAAGGCGCTGGAGAGCCTCGGGGTGTCGCTGGAGGCCGTCCGTGCGCAGGTCGAGGAGATCATCGGTCAGGGCCAGCAGGCCCCGAGCGGTCACATCCCCTTCACCCCGCGCGCCAAGAAGGTGCTCGAGCTGTCGCTGCGCGAGGCGCTGCAGCTCGGCCACAACTACATCGGCACCGAGCACATCCTGCTCGGGCTGATCCGCGAGGGCGAGGGCGTCGCCGCCCAGGTGCTGCACAAGCTCGGCGCCGACCTCAACCGCGTCCGCCAGCAGGTCATCCAGCTGCTCTCGGGCTACCAGGGCAAGGAGCAGCAGACCGCGGGCACCGCGCCCGAGGCCGCGCCGTCCAGCTCGCTGGTGCTCGACCAGTTCGGCCGCAACCTGACCCAGGCGGCCAAGGAGGGCAAGCTCGACCCCGTCATCGGCCGCGAGCAGGAGATCGAGCGGGTCATGCAGATCCTCTCGCGCCGCACGAAGAACAACCCGGTGCTCATCGGCGAGCCCGGCGTCGGCAAGACCACGATCGTCGAGGGCCTGGCCCAGGACATCGTGCGCGGCGACGTCCCGGAGACGCTGAAGGACAAGCAGATCTACACCCTCGACCTCGGCGCCCTGGTCGCCGGGTCGCGCTACCGCGGTGACTTCGAGGAGCGCCTGAAGAAGGTGCTCAAGGAGATCCGCACCCGTGGCGACATCGTGCTCTTCATCGACGAGATCCACACCCTCGTCGGCGCCGGTGCGGCCGAGGGCGCGATCGACGCCGCCAGCATCCTCAAGCCGATGCTGGCCCGCGGCGAGCTCCAGACGATCGGTGCGACCACGCTCGACGAGTACCGCAAGCACCTCGAGAAGGACGCCGCGCTCGAGCGCCGGTTCCAGCCGATCCAGGTCAACGAGCCCTCGATCGCACACACCATCG
>JBQGFI010000168.1:0-5393 GCA_052040065.1 Marmoricola sp. | reverse complement strand
ACTGGCAGCTCGGGGCGGTCGCGGTGGTCCTCAGCAGCGTGCTCGCCGGCTGCGCGATGGTGAGCTACTACGCGATCCTGGTCGACATCTCGACCGAGGACGAGCGCGACGCGGTCTCCTCCCGCGGGTGGGCCTTCGGCTACCTCGGCGGCGGGGTGCTGCTGCTGCTCAACCTCGTCGTGGTGCTGATGCCCGGCACCTTCGGCATCGACACCGAGATGGCCGTGCGGATCTCGATGCTGTCGGCGGCCCTGTGGTGGGCCGGTTTCACGGTGATCCCGTTCGTCAGGCTGCGCAACTACACCCCCGTCGCGGTCGCCGACGGGGAGGGAGGCGTGCTCCGCCGCAGCTTCGGCCAGCTCGCCGACACCTTCCGCGACATGCGCAAGTACCCGATGACGCTGACCTTCCTGCTCGCCTACGTCTTCTACAACGACGGCATCCAGACGGTCATCTACGCCGCCTCGACCTACGGCCAGAAGCAGCTGGGCTTCACGACCTCGGTCCTCATCGCCACGATCCTGCTGATCCAGTTCGTCGCCTTCGGGGGCGCGCTGGTCTTCGGCCGCCTGGCCGCGCGCTACGGCGCCTACCGCTGCATCCTGCTGGGCTGCTTCGCGTGGATGGCGATCGTGGTGGCGGCGCTGGCGCTCCCCGAGCGCAACCTGCCGCTCTTCCTGCTGGTCGCGGTCGCCATCGGTGTCGTCATGGGGGGCACCCAGGCGCTCTCGCGCTCCTTCTACAGCCTGCTCATCCCCCGCGGCCGCGAGGGCGCCTACTTCAGCTTCTACAACGCCGCCGAGCGAGGCACCTCGTGGTTCGGGACGCTGCTCTTCGGCGTGGTCTTCCAGCTGACCGGCTCCTACCGCCCGGCCATCTTCGCCCTGATCGTCTTCTTCGTCCTGGGCGCGTTCTTCCTCTGGCGCCTCGACGCCGAGCGGGGGATCCGCGACGCCGGCAACCGGGTGCCACGGGCGGTGTGAGCCGGCCGTCGCCCCAGCTGGTCTACCCACGATGTGTATCTGGGGGACGAACCGGGAATCATGGTCCCCGTGCGTTCGTTGGAACTCACGTCCGGTGCCGTCAGGGCGCCGGAGCACACGTGACGCGCTCGGCTCACCGACGCCGACCGCGTCGTCCCGCACAGACCGCGGGAGACCTGCACATCACCCAGCACCCGCACCGAGGGTCGGACCCCCTCACGGTGCAGATCTACGGAGGACACCCATGGCAGAGCGCACGCTGCGAGGAGCCCGGCTCGGCGGCCAGAGCTTCGAGGACGAGCGCGGCATCGAGTTCGCGGCCCGCCAGCAGGTCGGCTACGCCTGCGCCCGGGGTCACGAGTTCGAGATCACCATGTCGGTCGAGGCCGAGATCCCGGCGCTGTGGGAGTGCCCGCGCTGCGGTGCCGAGGCTCGCGCGACGTCGGGCATCGAGCCCGAGGTCAAGGCCGAGAAGCCCGCCCGCACCCACTGGGACATGCTGCTCGAGCGCCGCTCCGAGAAGGAGCTGGAGGAGATCCTGGCCGAGCGCCTGGAGCTGCTCCGTGGCGGCGAGATCGGCCCGGCCCACCTCCACCGCGCCAGCTCGCGCAAGCGCAAGGCCTCCGTCTAGGAGCTGCGCTGGTCCCCGGCCGGTCCGGGGTCGACGACCTCACCCTGCACCACGTCGCCCGTCGGGCGGCGTGGTGCTGTCGTGTACGCCGCCGCGCTGAGGCGACGGCCGATGAAGCCGGCCAGCAGCGTCCGCCCGACCGGCCGGGTCACGGGCAGGATCATCAGCACGCCCAGGACGTCGGAGAGGAAGCCGGGCGTGATCATCAGCGTGCCGCCGATGAGGATCAGCACGCCGTCCGCGATCTCGCGGTGCGGCATCCGGCCCTGCTGGAGCGCCTGCTGCAGCGAGGTCCAGGCACGACCGCCCTCCCGCTTGACCAGCCAGCTGCCCACGACGCCCGCGCCCAGCAGCAGCAGGATGGTCCACCAGGGGCCCACCACCTGGCCGACCTGGATGATCGTCCAGATCTCGACCAGGGGGACCACGACGAAGGCCACCCCCAGGACCCACCAGGGGAAGCGTCGGCTGCGTGCGCTCATGCCCTGCTCAACGTCCGGGCCGGGCGCGCTGTTCCGTGCCGCGCGCCCGGCGTGAGGCCTCACGGAGCTGACGAGACCGCTCCGCCAGCCCCCAGGCGGTGATCCGGCGCAACGACTCCAGCGCCACCGCTCGGGTCATCTTCGACTCGCCGCGCACGCGCTCGACGAACTCGATGGGCACCTCGACCACGCGCAGGCCCGCACGCACGGTGCGGTAGGCGAGGTCGGCCTGGAAGACGTAGCCCAGCGACTGCACGCTGGCGAGGTCGATCGCCTCGAGCGTGGTGCGGCGGAAGAGGCGGTAGCCGGCGGTCGCGTCGCGCACGGGCATGCCGAGCAGGGCGCGGGTGTAGAGGTTGCCGCCCCGGGAGAGCAGCTCACGGCTGCGCGGCCAGTTGACGATCGAGCCGCCCGGCACCCAGCGCGACCCGATCACCAGGTCGGCGTCGACCAGGGCCGCGAGCAGCAGCTCGAGCTGCTCGGGCTGGTGCGAGCCGTCGGCGTCCATCTCGCCGACGACGTCGTAGCCGCGCTCCAGCGCGACCCGGAAGCCGTGCAGGTACGCCGCTCCGAGGCCCTCCTTGGTGGTGCGGTGCAGCACGCTGACGGCGGGGTCCTGGCTCGCGAGCTCCTCGGCGAGACGGCCGGTGCCGTCGGGTGAGTCGTCGTCGACGACGAGCACGTCGACGTCCGGCTGCGCGGCGCGCACCCGCTGCAGCAGCCCGGGCAGGTTGTCCGCCTCGTCGTAGGTCGGGACCACGACGACGACCCTGCCGAGTCCGTGCGGTCCTGCGCCCGAGATCGGCCCCATGGCGCAGACCGTATCTGGTCGACCGCGCCCGGGGAGGGGCAGGACGGGGGGAACGACGAGAACCTTCGGACCGTTCCCGCACTGACCGGTTGCCAGTGTCGGGAGCGTTGTCTACTGGTCGTCTCGCTCCCCCCGCGTCCTCCCGTCCGTGACCGCGGCCGCCGACCCGCCAAGTGCGTCCACGCGGTGGCCATCTTGGCGAGATGGGCCGCTGACGCAACAGCCGGAGTCCGGGACCGGACGTGCTGCCCGGAGAAACTCCGACAGACCCTGTCTCCGAGGCGCGCCCGTGTCAAGACTTCGCTGACCAGCGACGACGGAGCGAACGCGCAGGTCAGCCCCGGTGCACGCCGGGTGAGGACTCGGTGTCGAAAATTCGGCGTTCACGGCGTGTCGCGCTGGACACGCCGTCCGGTCTAGAAGTGGGCCATGTGCGGTGGGGTCAGTACCCCCGGGGTGCCTTCCGCAACCCTCCGCCTCGCCGCCCAGTGCAGCATCCTGACTGTGGGCGGGCTCGGGCCGCAAGGTGTCCGGCGTGTGGCTTGCTCGGCCGCAAGATCTTCGCTCATACTTCCCGGATGAGCATCGAGACGTCAATCGCGACCCTGGTGGAGCACGAGACGGGCCAGCCCTACCCGTACCGGCGCGTGGAGCTGGTGGAGCCCGACTGGCGCCGCTTCCCGGGCTGGCGCGACGTCACCCGGGAGCAGTGGGAGAGCGTGCAGTGGCAGCGCGCGCACTGCGTGAAGAACCTCCGCCAGCTGCGAGCCCTGCTGGGCGACCTCGTCGACGAGTCGTTCTACGCCGACCTGGAGCGCGACCAGGCCGAGCGCGCCACGATGTCGATGCTCGTGCCGCCGCAGATGATGAACACGATGGCGCCGCACGTCGAGCCGTCGGGCCCGGGCTCGCTCACCGAGGCTTTCTACGCCGACCCGGTGCGCCACTACATGATCCCGGTCTTCTCCGACCGTCGCACCGACTGGCCCTCGCACCCCCACGCCTCGCGTGACTCGCTGCACGAGCACGACATGTGGGCGGTCGAGGGGCTCACCCACCGCTACCCGACCAAGGTGCTGGCCGAGCTGCTGCCGACGTGCCCGCAGTACTGCGGCCACTGCACCCGGATGGACCTCGTCGGCAACTCGACGCCGGCCGTGGAGAAGCTGAAGTTCCTGGGCAAGCCGGTCGACCGCCACGCCGAGATGATCGACTACCTGCGGCGCACCCCCTCGGTGCGCGACGTGGTGGTGTCGGGAGGCGACGTCGCCAACATGCCGTGGGCCCGCCTGGAGGGCTTCCTCGACCAGGTGCTCGACGTCGACAACATCCGCGACATCCGGCTGGCCACCAAGGCGCTGATGGGTCTCCCCCAGCACTGGCTCCAGGACGACGTGCGCGCCGGCATGGAGCGGGTCGCGACCAAGGCGCGCGCCCGGGGCGTGTCGCTCGCGCTGCACACCCACGTCAACCACGCCAACTCCGTCACCCCGCTCGTGGCCGAGGCCACCAAGGCGATGTTCGAGGCCGGGGTCCGCGACGTGCGCAACCAGGGGGTGCTCCTCGACGGCGTCAACGCCGACCCGCACGCCCTGCTGGACCTGTGCTTCCGGCTGCTCGACGGCGCGCAGATCCTCCCCTACTACTTCTACATGTGCGACATGATCCCGGCCTCGGAGCACTGGCGGGTCTCGGTGGCCGACGCCCAGCGGCTGCAGCACCACATCATGGGCTACCTGCCGGGCTTCGCGACGCCCCGCATCGTGTGCGACGTGCCGTTCGTCGGCAAGCGCTGGGTGCACCAGCTGGCGTCGTACGACCAGGTGCGCGGCGTCTCCTACTGGACCAAGAACTACCGCACCTCGATCGAGGCGACCGACGCCGAGGCGCTCGAGCGCACCTACGAGTACTACGACCCGATCCACACGCTCCCGGCCGAGGGTCAGGCCTGGTGGACCCGCCAGGGCGCCGTCACGCCGTGAGCCTCGCCGGCTGACCCAGCCAGTGACGGGGCGTGCCGGCTGGCCGCTGGGACGTCGTCGGCCGGGGTCGAGCATGACCCCGGCCGTGGCCGGGAACTAGCGCCGCATGGCACGACTGCGCACCTCCACGCCCCACGGCAGGGGCTTCTCCCGGCGCCGGGCCGGCAGGGGCTGGAGCTTCCGCGACAGCGACGGCGCTCCGCTCGACCCCGAGCAGGTCGAGCGGATCAAGTCGCTCGCGATCCCGCCGGCGTGGAAGGACGTCTGGATCTGCCCGTGGCCCAACGGTCACATCCAGGCCGTGGGCACCGACGACGCCGGCCGGCGCCAGTACCTCTACCACCCGCAGTGGCGGGTGCAGCGCGACAAGCTCAAGTTCGACCGGGTGCTGCTGGCCGCCGAGCGGCTGCCGGCCGCCCGCGAGGCCATCACCAAGGACCTCGGGCTGGAGGGGATGCCGCTCGAGCGCGCGGACGCCGTCGCGGTGCGGCTGCTCGACCTCGG
>JBQGFI010000167.1:0-5959 GCA_052040065.1 Marmoricola sp. | reverse complement strand
GAGCGGCTGCTCGCCGAGATGGTCGACGCGGTGCTCGAGCGGCTCGCGGTGGTGGCGGGCCGATGACGCGGGTCGCCCTCGTCACGGGCGCCGCCGGCGGCATCGGGCGGGCCACGGTGGCGCGGCTCGTGGCGGAGGGGTACGCCGTGACGGCGTACGACCTCGACCCCGCCGTGCGCGACCTCGACGCCCCGACGGTGCTGCCCGTCGTCGGCGACGTCCGGGTGCGCGACGAGCTCGACGGCGCCGTGGCGGTGACGCTGGAGCGCCACGGCCGTCTCGACGCGGTCGTCGCGGGTGCCGCGGTGGTGGCGGGGGGCCGGCCGCTGTGGGAGACGCCCGTCGAGGAGCTCGACGAGCTGTGGGCCAGCGACGCGCGCAGCGTCTGGCTCACCGCGGCCGCGACGGTGCCGGTGCTGCTCGGCGGACCCGACCCTGCGGGGTGCCGCTTCGTCGCGATCGCCTCCGCCGCCGGCCACCGGGGGCTCTACGGCCTCGCGGCGTACGTCGCGGCCAAGCACGCCGTGGTCGGCCTGGTGCGGGGCCTGGCCGCCGACCTGGCCGGCACCGGCGTCACCGCCGCGGCCGTCTCGCCGGGGTCGACGCGCACGCCGATGCTGACCCGGACGGCCGAGCTCTACGACGTCCCCGAGTCCGACCTCGCGGCGGCGCAGCTGCTGGGGCGGCTGCTCGACCCCGACGAGGTCGCGGCGGCGATCGCCCTGTGCTGCTCGGTGGCGGGGGCCGCCCTCAACGGCTCGGTCCTGCACGCCGACGGAGGCTTCCGGTGACGAGCGGAGGGGCGGTGGCCCCCGGCCTGCCCGACGGCTTCCGGGTGCGGGTGCGGCACGACGTGCGCCGTCTCGACCACGGGCGCGTGCTGGTCGGCGGCTCGCCGCTGCGCGTGATCCGGCTCGGCGCCCCGGCGCAGCGGCTGCTCCACCACGACGAGGTGCGCGTCGCCGACCGCACCAGCGCCGCGCTGGCCGAGCGGCTGCTGGGGGCCAACGTCGCCGACCCCGTGCTCGACGACCAGCACGTCGACCCCGCCGACCTCACCGTCGTCGTCCCGGTGCGCGACCGCGCCGCGCAGCTCGACCGCTGCCTGCGCACGATCGGGGCGCGGCTGCACGTGCTCGTGGTCGACGACGCCTCCCACGACCCCGCCGCCGTGCGCGACGTCGTGCTGCGCCACGGCGCCCACCTGGTGGCGCTCGAGGTCAACGGCGGTCCCGCGGTCGCCCGCAACGCCGGGCTGCGGCAGGTGCGCACGCCGTACGTCGCCTTCGTCGACTCCGACGTGCGGGTCGACGCCGCCACGCTCCTCCGCCTCGCCCGCCACCTCACCGACCCCCGCGTCGCGCTCGTCGGGCCGCTGGTCGCGGGTGACGCGACCTCGGCGCAGCCGCGCTGGTTCGAGCGCTTCGACGAGCGCTCCTCCTCGCTGGCCCTGGGCGACGTCGCCTGCGAGGTGCGCCCCGGCGCGGCCGTGGCGTGGCTGCCGAGCGCGTGCCTGGTCGGTCGCGTCGCCGACCTCGGCGCCGGCTTCGCCGAGGAGATGCGCGTGGGCGAGGACGTCGACCTCGTCTGGCGCCTCGTCGCGCAGGGACGCACCGTGCGCTACGACCCCGCCGAGCGTGCCGACCACGACACCCGGACCACCGTGCGCGACTGGCTCGGTCGCAAGCACCTCTACGGCACCGGTGGCGCCCCGCTCGCCGCCCGCCACGGCGACCACACCGCCGTCGCCGTGCTCTCGCCCGCCATGGCCGTCGCCGGGGCGGCGGTGCTGCTGCGTCGCCGCTGGTCGGCCCCCGTCGTCGCCCTGGCCACCCTGCGCGCGGCCTACCTGGTGGAGCGCTCCGTGCCGCCCGACCTCCCCGGCCGCCGCGTCGAGTCGACCCGGCTGGCCGTGCGCGGCCTCGGCTGGGCGGTGCGCCAGGAGTCCGCGCTCGCGCTGCGCCACTGGTGGCCCCCGGTGCTCGCCGCCTGCCTGGTCAGCCGCACCGCGCGCCGGATGGTCACCACGGCCCTGCTCGTCGACACCCTCCAGGCGCTGCCCGGGACCGCCCCCCGCGACCTCCCCGCCACCCTGCTCGGCCGCCGCCTCGACGACGCGGCGTACGGCCTCGGTCTCTGGACCGGCGCCCTCCGCGCCCGCTCGCTGCGCTGCGTCGGCGTCCGCTGGCTGCGCTCCCGCTGAGGCCGGCGCCTGCGCCGCCGCGGCGCCGCGACCGAGCACACCCGGTCGACCGCCTCAGCCGACGGGCACGGTCCAGGTCACCGTGGTGCCGGTCTCGGGGGAGGAGGTGATGGTGCAGCTGCCGCCGCGGGCCTCGGCACGGGAGCGGATGTTGGACAGGCCGCTCTCGGTGGCGTCGGGGGGCAGGCCGTGGCCGTCGTCGGAGACGACGAGCTCGACGGCGTCGGACGACGCGCGCAGGGAGACGGCGACGGCGGTGGCCGAGGCGTGGCGGCTGGCGTTGGAGAGTGCCTCGCCGAGCACCGCGAGCACGTCGGGGGCGAGCGAGCCGGTGACGAGGGTCCGCACCGGCCCCTCGATGCGCAGCGTGGGTCGGAACTTCAGGGCCGCGGCGGCGCGCTCGACGATGCGCGTGACCTCGGCCTGCACGTCGGAGGAGCCGTCGTGCGTGCCGAGCGCGAAGATGGAGCGCCGGATGTCGCGGATCGTCGCGTCGAGGTCGTCGACGGCCTGCTCGAGCCGGGTCGCGACGGCGTCGTCGGTGACGCGGCGGGCGGCGCCCTGCAGGCCGAGCCCGATGGCGAAGAGCCGCTGGATCACGAGGTCGTGCAGGTCGCGCGCGATCCGGTCGCGGTCCTCCAGCAGCGTCAGCCGCGCCTGGTCCTCGCGTCGGCGGGCGGCGTCCTCGAAGAGCCGGGCGTTGTCGATCGCGACCCCGGCCGCGGCCGCGAGCGCGACCACGATGTCCTCGTCGCCCTGCGTGAAGTCGCCGCCGCCGACCTTCTCGGTCAGGTAGAGGTTGCCGAAGACGCGACCCCGGATCCGCAGCGGCACGCCCAGGAAGGAGCGCATCGGCGGGTGGTGGGCCGGGAAGCCGTACGACGCCGGGTGGCTGGCGATGTCGCGCAGCCGCAGCGGCTCGGGGCGGTCGATGATCAGTCCCAGCAGCCCGTGCCCCGAGGGCAGCTCGCCGATCTGCTGCACCACCTCGTCGTCGATCCCGTGGTGCACGAAGGTGCGCAGCCGGTCGCCGCCGGAGTCGACGTCGAGCACCCCCAGGGCGGCGTACCGGGCGCCTGCCACCTCGCCGGCGGTGGCGACCAGCCGGGCGAGGACGCCGTCGAGGTGCAGGTCGCTGGCCAGGGTCAGCACGGCGTCGAGCAGCAACCGCAGTCGCGGCTCGTCGAGCTCGGGTCCCGACGTCGGGGTCACGTGCGCGGGTGCTTCACGGCGAAGATCGCGGCCTGGGTGCGGCTGGAGAGCCCCAGCTTGGCGAGCATCGAGGAGACGTAGTTCTTCACCGTCTTCTCGGCCAGGAAGAGCTCCCCGGCGATCTGGCGGTTGGTCATGCCCTGACCGATCAGGTCGAGGATCCGCTGCTCCTGCTCGGTGAGCGTCTCGAGCTCCTTGTCGCGGGGCACGCCGTGGCGCACCCGCTCCAGCACCGTCGCGATCACCGACGGGTCCAGCGTCGACTGGCCGGCGGCGACGCGGCGCACCATGTCGACCAGGTCGTTGCCGCGCACCTGCTTGAGCACGTAGCCCGCCGCGCCCGCCATGATCGCGGCGAAGAGCGCGTCGTCGTCGTCGTACGAGGTGAGGATCAGCGCCTTGATCGACGGGTCGACCGAGCGGACCTCGCGGCAGACGTCGATGCCCGAGCCGTCGGGAAGCCGGCCGTCGAGGATCGCGACGTCGGGCCGGGCCGCCGGGATCCGGCGCACCGCCTCGGCCGCCAGCCCGGACTCGCCGACGACGACGATGTCGGGCTCGCTCTCCAGCAGCTCCTTGATGCCGCGGCGCACGATCTCGTGGTCGTCGAGCAGGTAGACGCGGATCATGCACCCACCGTAGACGTCGCGGCGCCCGTGGCAGTCGTGCTCCACGACCTGCTGCTTCGGGACCTTGGTCCCTGCTGCCGCCCCCCTCGCGGCCGCAGCCTTGACGCATGTGTGCGACCGCGACCGCAGTGCCACACCGGGCGGCACTGCGGATGATCGAGCTGGCGGGACGGGCTCCGAGCGCGCACAACGCCCAACCGTGGGCCTGGCGCGTGCGGCCGCGCAGCCTCGAGCTGCACCTCGACCCCGGCCGCACGGCGGCCGCGGGGATCGACGCCGGGGCCGCCGAGCGCAACGCCGTGATCTCCTGCGGCGCTGCCCTTCACCACCTGGAGGTGGCCGCCGAGGCCCTCGGGTGGGAGGCCGACAGCCGGCCGGTGCCCGAGGTCGGCCACCCGACGCTGCTGGCGCGGGTCTCCCTGGCGCGCCGCGCGCCCGCCCCCGACGCGGGTGCCCGGCTCGACGCCCTGCTGCAGCGCTGCACCGACCGACGTCGCTTCACCTCCTGGCCGGTGGAGGCGGCGGCCCTCGTCGAGCTCGCCGCCGTCGCCGCGCCGTACGGCGCCACCGTGCTGCCGGTGCTCGACGCCGTCGACCACGTCCGCCTGGAGCGCTTGGTGCTCCGCGCCGCCGACCTGCACCCGGAGCACGGCCACCACGCCGTGGAGCTGTGGGGCTCCGACGGCGTGCTGGTGCTGGGTGACGTCGACGACGACCGACCGGCGTGGCTCCGCTCGGGCCGCGGGCTGGGTGCGCTGTGGCTGGAGGCGACGCGGGCCGGTCTCAGCGTCGTCCCCCTCAGCCGCCCGGTCGAGCTCTCCGAGACCCGGTGGACGCTGCGGCGCGAGGTGCTTGACGGGCGGCTGCAGCCCCACCTGTTGCTGCGCATCGGCTGGCAGACGATCGGCCGCAGCGGCGTACGCCTGACCTCACGGCTGCCCGTCGAGCAGCTCCTGCTCCACGACTGAGGACCAAGGTCCCGGCGCCCCGGGCCCGCGGTCCGTGTCCGGCGCCCCCGCCCCCGTCGTCTCCTACTGACGTGGACCCGACCGACATCGCCCGCTGGCAGTTCGCCATCACCACCGTCTACCACTTCCTCTTCGTGCCGATCAGCATCGGTCTCTCCGCGATGGTCGCGGGCTACGAGATCGCCTGGCTGCGCACGGGCAACGCGCAGTGGCTGCGGCTGACCAAGTTCTTCGGCAAGCTCTTCTTGATCAACTTCGCCATCGGCGTGGTCACCGGCATCGTGCAGGAGTTCCAGTTCGGGATGAACTGGAGCGACTACTCCCGCTTCGTCGGCGACGTCTTCGGCGCCCCGCTGGCGGTCGAGGGGCTGCTGGCCTTCTTCCTGGAGTCGACCTTCCTCGGGCTCTGGATCTTCGGGTGGGACCGGCTGCCGGCCCGGCTGCACGCCGCCTGCATGGTGCTGGTGCACGTCGGCACGCTCTTCTCGGCGTACTTCATCCTGGCCGCGAACTCGTGGATGCAGCACCCGGTCGGCTACACCTACAACCCCGAGACCGGGCGCGCGGAGATGGACGACTTCGCGGCGGTGCTCCTCAACAAGGTGCAGCTGGTCACCTTCCCCCACGTGGTGCTCTCGGCGTACCTCACGGCGGGCGCCTTCGTGGTCGGTGTCGCCTTCTGGCTGCTCACCCGCGGTCCGCGACCCGAGGACCGGTCGATGTACCGCGCCGCGCTGCGCACCGGCGCCGTGGTGGTGCTCGTCGCCGGCCTCGGTGTCGCGATCACCGGCGACCTCCAGGGCAAGATCATGACCGAGGTGCAGCCGATGAAGATGGCGGCGGCCGAGGCGCTCTGGGAGACAGAGCAGCCCGCCGCCTTCTCGCTGTTCACGATCGGCACGCTCGACGGGTCCGGGGAGGTCTTCTCGATCCGGGTCCCGTACCTC
>JBQGFI010000166.1:0-16590 GCA_052040065.1 Marmoricola sp. | reverse complement strand
GCCGCCGACGCCGTCGCCGAGGACGAGTCCGTCGTCACCCCAACCTGCGTAGGCGGCTCCTTCGGCGGCGGGGTGGAGCAGCGCCCACTGCAGCGCGAGCCGCAGCTGGCGGACCTGGGCCTCCTGCTCCTCGGCGCGGGCCTCGACCATGACGTCGAGGACCTGCCGCTTCGGGAGGTAGGGACTGGGCTCCATGCATGAATTCTATGACTCTGCAAGTACGAATAGAACAGATGTTCGACGTCTGTGGAGAACTTCTAGGGTGCGGGAGCGGGGCCCTTCGAGGCTCGCTGGCGCTCGCACCTCAGGGACCCGGGGGCGGTGGCGCTCGCACCTCAGGGACCCGGAGCCGCGGGTGGTCGAGGAAGGCGCGCCGCGCCTGTCTCGAGACCGGGTGGAGGGCGGTGTACGGGGGTCTCGAGACGGTTGCTGCGCAACCTCCTCGACCACCCGGGAGCAGCTGCGTGACCTCCTCGACCACCCGGGGGGCGGTGGCCCTCGCGCCGTCTCGAAGCATCTGAGGACCGCTCTTGGGCCACGTGCGGCCGGACGCGTGCGGTGCGAGGGGTGCGTGGGGCGGGTGTGGCGGTGGGGGAGTGACCCGCGACACGCCACCGGTGGTGGAACTTGCAACCAGTCGCCGCCTCGTGCTTCGGTGGGGCTTCTTCCCTGCGTGCTCCGGCGCCGCCAGCCCAGGCGGACACCACCCCCGTCGAGCACGGTTGACGATGTCGCCAACCCCCCGGGACCTACCTCGTGACCCACACGTCCAAGCACCGTTCTGCACGCGCGCCCCGACGCCGCCGCCACGTCCTCGCCGGACTCGGCGCGGCCGCCCTCGTGACGGGGGGAATCGTCGCCGCCGGCACCCTGCAGGGAGCTGCGCCGATCGACGCAGCGAGCGTGTCGCTGGCCTCGCAGGCGACCGGCGAGGTGGGCGACGTCGACGGTGTCGCCGCGCTCTCGGCCGAGGAGCTGGCCGAGCGCGAGCAGCGGGTCTCCCGCTCCGCCGCCCGCACGCCCGTCGCCGACGAGGCCAAGGCCCGTCAGCTCTCGAGCGGCTCCGGCCGGGCCGAGACGCAGCGGCAGGACCTCGCGGACGCCGACCCCAAGACCCTGGCCCAGGCGCTGATGCCGGAGTACGGCCTCTCCAGCGGTGAGTTCTCCTGCCTCGACCAGCTGTGGGAGAAGGAGTCGGGGTGGAGCACCACGGCCGACAACCCGAGCTCCTCGGCGTACGGCATCCCGCAGGCGCTGCCCGGCTCCAAGATGAGCTCGGCCGGCCCGGACTGGCAGGCCAATCCTGAGACCCAGATCCGCTGGGGCCTCGGCTACATCCGCGACCGCTACGGCTCCGCCTGCGGCGCCTGGGGTCACTCGCAGAGCAACAACTGGTACTGACGGACCCCGCGGTGCCCACCGAGGTGACCGTGAACCTCACGCCGGCGTCCGAGCGTGAGGCGTTGCAGAGCCTGCTGGAGGCGCAGCGGGTCTCGTTGATCCGCAAGATCGAGGACGTGCCGGACGCCGCGGCACGCCGGGCCCCGACGGCGAGCTCGCTGTCGCTGCTCGGCCTGCTCAAGCACGCGACGACCTGGGAGCACCGCTGGTTCGAGGTGGTCGTCGCCGGGCGGCCGTCACCCGAGCAGTGGCCCGAGGTCGTGCCCGACCCGCGCGACGCCGACATGGTGGTCGACGACGAGGACACCGTGACGGGCTGGCTCGCGCGCTACCGCGCGCAGATCGCGGCGTCCAACGAGGTCATCGCCTCGACCGACCTCGACGCGCGGGGTGCGCGCGCCGACATCGTCGAGTGCAACCTGCGCTACGTGGTGCTCCACATGATCCAGGAGACCGCCCGGCACGCCGGCCACGCCGACATCATCCGCGAGACCCTCGACGGGTCGCGCGGCATCTGAGCGACAGAGCGCCCGCCGTCGGTCCGGGCGTCAGACCCGCGGGCGGGTCATCGCGGCGACGTCGAGGGCGTCGTCGAGCTCGTCCTGGGTGAGGTCGCCGCGGTCGACGTAGCCCATCTCGAGCACCTGCTCGCGGATGGTGCGGCCCTCCTTGAGGGCGGCCTTGGCGACCTTGGCGGCCTCCTCGTAGCCGATGTGCTTGTTGAGCGGCGTGACCACCGAGGGGGAGGACTCGGCGTAGGCGCGGCACCGCTCGACGTCGGCCTCGATGCCGTCGACGCAGCGCTCGGCGAGCACGGGGGCGACGTTGGCGAGCAGCCGGATCGACTCCAGCAGGTTGCGCGCCATGACCGGCAGCATCACGTTGAGCTCGAAGGAGCCGCTGGCGCCGGCGTGGGCGACGGTGGCGTCGTTGCCGATCACCTGCGCGCACACCATCAGCGTGGCCTCGGGCAGCACCGGGTTGACCTTGCCGGGCATGATGCTCGACCCCGGCTGCAGGTCGGGCAGGCGGATCTCGGCGAGCCCGGTGGTGGGGCCCGAGCTCATCCAGCGCAGGTCGTTGCAGATCTTGGTCAGGCCGACGGCGATGGTGCGCAGCTGGCCGGAGAGCTCGACCAGGGCGTCCTGGGAGCCCTGCGCCTCGAAGTGGTTGCGGGCCTCGGTGAAGGGCAGCCCGGTCTCGGCGGCGATGTCGGCGATGACCTTCTCGGCGAAGCCTGGCGGGGTGTTGATGCCGGTGCCGACGGCCGTGCCGCCCAGGGGCAGCTCGGCGACGCGGGGGAGCGAGGCCTCGATGCGCTCGATGCCGTAGCGCACGATGGCCGCGTAGCCGCCGAACTCCTGGCCGAGCATCACCGGGGTGGCGTCCATGAGGTGGGTGCGCCCGGACTTCACGACCTCGGCGAACTCCTCGGCCTTGGCCTCGAGCGACGAGGCGAGCCGCTCGAGCGAGGGCACCAGGTGGTGGGAGGCCGCCTCGACGGCGGCGATGTGGATCGAGGTCGGGAAGGTGTCGTTGCTCGACTGGCTGGCGTTGACGTGGTCGTTGGGGTGCACCTCCACGCCGGCACGGCCGGCGAGCGAGGCGAGCACCTCGTTCATGTTCATGTTGGAGCTGGTGCCCGAGCCGGTCTGGAAGACGTCGATCGGGAACTCGCCGACGTGGCCGCCCGCGATGATCTCGTCGGCGCCGGCGGCGATGGCGTCGGCCTGGTCCTGGCCGATGATGCCGAGCTCGGCGTTGACGCGCGCGGCGGACTTCTTCACCCGGGCGATCGCCACCAGGTGGGAGCCCTCGAGGGTGGCGCCGCTGATCGGGAAGTTCTGCACCGCCCGCTGGGTCTGCGCCCGCCACAGGGCGTCGCGAGGCACCTCGACCTCGCCCATGCTGTCGTGCTCGATGCGTACGTCGCGCTGGTCGCTCATGGGGGCGAACCTACCGAAGCCTCACTCCGCCTTGACCAGCCGGACGGGCTCCCCGGCCGCCCACGCCGCCACGTCCTCCACCGCGTCGCCGTAGAAGAGGCGGTAGCCCTCGTCGGTGACGTAGCCGAGGTGGGGGGTGAGCACCGTGCGGGGCGCCGATCGCAGCGGGTGGTCGGTCGGCAGCGGCTCGGCGTCGTAGACGTCGAGCCCGGCGCCGCCGATCGCCCCGGCGTGCAGCGCCGCGAGCAGGGCCGCCTCGTCGACGAGCGGTCCCCGCGAGGTGTTGACCAGCACCGCGGTCGGCTTCATCAGCGCCAGCTCGGCGGCGCCGACGACGCCGCGGGTGCGCTCGGAGAGTCGCAGGTGCAGCGTGACGGCGTCGGCGCGCCGCAGCAGGTCCTCCTTCGTCACCGGCTCGACGCCGAGCGAGCGCGCCAGGTCGTGGTCGAGGTGCTGCGACCAGGCGAGCACCTGCATGTCGAAGGCGAGGCCCACGCGGGCGACCCGCTGCCCCAGCCGGCCCAGGCCGACCACGCCCAGCGTGGCCCCGGCGAGGTCGGTGCCCGGCAGCAGGTCGTCCTGCCACCCACCGGCGCGGACGGCGCGGTCGGCCGCGGGCACCGAGCGCATCGTGGCGAGCAGCAGCGCCCAGGTGAGCTCGGCCGCCGGCCCCGGGAGGCTCCGGGTGCCGCACACGGTGACGCCGCGGGCGTGCGCCGCGGCGACGTCGATCGAGGCGTTCTTCATGCCCGTGGTGACGAGCAGCCGCAGCGCCGGCAGCCGGTCGAGCAGGTCGGCACCGACGGGCGTCCGCTCGCGCATGGCGACCACGACGTCGGCCCCGCCGATGCGCTCGACCAGCGCGTCGCCGAGCAGGTGCTCGTGCACGAAGTCGACCTCGGCGCCCAGGGCGTCCCAGTCGGCGTACGACGCCGCGACGTGCTGGTGGTCGTCGAGCACCGCGATCCGCATGGCGGTGAAACTAGCCGACGACCTCCACCGTCACGGTGGTGCCGGAGCACCCGGAGGCCAGGCCCTGCAGCGCCGACCGCTCGCCGGAGTCCTGCGAGAGCCCCCAGCGGATCTTGGTGGCCACCCACTCCTCGGCGTAGCGGCAGCGCTGGTTGTCCGGCAGCCACTCGGCGGGGTCCCGGTCGCTCTTGGAGGTGTTCTCGGCCCCGGTCACCGCGATCAGCGGCCGCGGGTCACCCAGGTCGTTGGCGAAGTCCTGGCGCTTGGACGACGACCAGCTGCGGGCGCCGCTGTCCCAGGCCTCCGCGAGCGGCACCATGTGGTCGATCTGGAGGTCGGCGATGTCGTACTGCGAGACGCCGTCGTAGTAGGAGTACCAGCGCCCGCCGGTCAGCGAGCAGCCCGAGCCCCGCGTGGGCGCCTCCTCGATCAGCACCTCGCGGCGGGTGTCGCAGCCGTCGCCGTCGGCGTCGATCCAGTGGCGGAAGAGGTCGCGGTCGTAGCCCGTGCGCACCTCGGAGGCGACGGGCACGGCCGCGACGGCCTGCGACAGCGTGCCGCTGAAGGTGTCGGCCGCCTGGGCGGGGGAGGTGGCGAGCAGCGGGGCGGCGGTGGCCGCCGCGAAGGCAGCGGCGAGGAGGGCGCGACGCACGGTGAGGTCCTTCCGGTCGGGGAGTCGCCTCATCGTCGGACGCGAGTGGCCGCGGGCCCAGCGTTGCGCCGGTGCACGAACGCGCGCTACACAGACCTGCGACAGCGCGTGACGTCCGTCACGCCACGAGGAGGACGCATGCCCACGACCACGCCCGAGCCGACGACGGTGCTCGAGGACATGAGCTTCCTGGAGGCGCCACGCTGGCACGAGGACCGGTTGTGGCTCTCCGACTTCTACCGCTACCAGGTCTACTCGGTGCGCGAGGACGGCAGCGACCTGCGGGTGGAGGCCGACGTGCCCGAGCAGCCGTCGGGGCTCGGCTGGCTGCCCGACGGGCGGCTGCTCGTGGTCTCGCAGCTCGACCGTCGGGTGCTGCGCCGCGAGCACGACGGCTCCCTGGT
This sequence comes from Marmoricola sp., assembly GCA_052040065.1. Taxonomy (GTDB): domain Bacteria; phylum Actinomycetota; class Actinomycetes; order Propionibacteriales; family Nocardioidaceae; genus Marmoricola. The sequence goes on along the minus strand of JBQGFI010000166.1, from coordinate 11,215 downwards.
CACCCACGGCGACCTGTCGTCGTACGCCGCGGGCCAGTGCAACGACATGGTGGTCGACGCCGAGGGCCGGGCCTACGTCGGCAACTTCGGCTTCGACCTGATGGGCGGTGCGCCGGTGGGCCCCACGCAGCTGCACCGCGTCGACCCCGACGGCACCGTCACGCAGGTGGCCGACGACCTGTGGTTCCCCAACGGCATGGTGATCACCCCGGACGGGGTGCTCGTGGTCGCCGAGACCTTCGGCAACCGGCTCAGTGCCTTCGACGTCGCCGCCGACGGCTCCCTGGGGCCGCGGCGCACCTGGGCCGAACTCGGCCCGCTGCCGACGTCGTCGGACCTCGGCGAGGTGCTGCCGCAGCTCGCCGTCGCCCCCGACGGCATCTGCCTGGCCCCCGACGGCACGGTGTGGGTCGCCGACGCCACCCACGACCGGCTGCTGCGCGTGCGCGAGGGCGGTGAGGTCGTCGAGGAGATCCTCCCCGGCTCGCCGGTCTACGCCTGCGGGCTGGGCGGGGCCGACGGCCGCACGCTCTACGCCTGCGCCGCGCCCGACTTCCACGCCGAGGCGCGCAAGGCCGCGCGCGAGGCGCGGCTGCTGGCGCTCAGGGTCGGCTGAGGGGGTCGGCGACCCGCGCGACGTAGAGGAAGTACGCCGTCTCGCGCTGCTGCAGCGTCACGTCCAGGGGCTGCTCCTCGGCGTCGCCGAAGACCTCGCGCAGCGTGGCGAGGAGCGCGGGGGCCCGGTCGGCCGACCACACCGCCACGGCCCCGCCGGGCCGCAGCAGCCGGCGCACGTCGTCGAGGAAGGCCGCGCCGTAGAGCGCGGCGTTGTCGTCGTGCACCAGGTAGCCCGGGCCGTTGTCGACGTCGAGGAGCACCAGGTCGTACTGGTGCTGGGCCTCCGCGACGGCCAGCGCGACGTCGGCGGCCACGACCTTGACGCGGCGGTCGGCGAGCACGGCGGGGCCGTGCGGCACGGTGCCGTCGCGCATCCAGCCGACCAGCGCCTCCTCGACCTCCACCACCCGCACCTGCTCGACGCGGTGGTCGGCCAGCACCGCCTGCAGCGTGTAGCCGAGCCCGAGCCCACCGACGACGACGTCACGCGGGTCGGCGACCACGGCGAGCGCGGCCTCGGCGAGCCGCACCTCGCTGGTGGTCTCGTGGCTGTCCATGACGAAGACGCCGTTGACCCGCAGCTCCAGCACGTCGGCCCCGCGCTCGACGACGCGGCGCCGCAGCACCACCTCGCCGCGCGGGCCCTCGGCCCGTGCCACCTCGACGTAGTCGGTCACGGGGGCAAGTCTGGGGCCGCCTCAGCGGCCCCTCCAGACCGGGGGGCGCTTCTCGGCGAAGGCCCGGAAGCCCTCCTGGTTGTCCTCGGAGCCGTAGAGGGTGTCGACGGTGGGCAGCGCGCGGCTCGTGACCCGGTCGAGGGTCTCCTGGAAGCCGGCGCCCTCGGCCTCGCGCAGCGTCTCCTTGATGGCGGCGAAGACCAGCGGTGGTCCCGACGCGAGCAGCCGCGCCACCTCCCAGACCCGGGCCCGCAGCGCGTCGCCGTCGGGGAGGACCTCGTTGACCACGCCCCACCGCGCCGCCTCCTCGGCCGAGAGCCAGCGTCCGGTCAGCAGCAGCTCGACCGCCACGTGGTAGGGCATCCGCTTGGGCAGCTTGATGGTCGCGGCGTCGGCGAGGGTGCCGGCGTTGATCTCGGGGAGCCCGAAGCGGGACCCGGCCGTGGCGTAGATCAGGTCGCACGAGAGCGCCAGCTCGAAGCCGCCGCCGACCGCCATCCCCTCGACGGCCGCGAGCACCGGCTTGTCGAGCCCCGGGAGCTCCTGCAGCCCCCCGAAGCCACCGACGCCGTAGTCGCCGTCGACGGCGTCGCCGGCCGCGGCCGCCTTGAGGTCGAAGCCCGCGCTGAAGAAGCGCTCACCCTCGGTCTGCACGACCGCCACGCGCAGCGCCGGGTCGTCGCGGAAGCCTGCGAAGACCTCGCCCATGAGGCGGCTGGTGGCCAGGTCGATGGCGTTGGCGGGAGGACGGTCGAGGGTGACCTCGAGGATGCCGCCCTCGCGGCGGGTGCGGACGACGTCGCTCATGGCCTCAGGCTCCCAGGGGACGCAGCAGCGAGCGGGAGATGATGTGGCGCTGGATCTCGGAGGTGCCGTCCCAGATCCGCTCGATGCGGGCGTCGCGCCAGATCCGCTCCAGGGGGAGCTCGTCCATCAGGCCCATGCCGCCGTGCACCTGGATCGCCTCGTCGGCGACCATCGCGAGCATCTCGGTGGCCTTGAGCTTGGCGGCGGCGACGTCGGCGTCGGTGGCTGTGCCGCGGTCGACCTTCCAGGCGGCGTCGAGGGTCATCAGCTCCGCGGCCCGCAGCTCGACGGTCATGTCGGCGAGCTTGAAGGAGACCCCCTGGAAGCGCCCGATCCGCTGGCCGAACTGCTCGCGCTCCGCGGCGTGCTGCACCGCGAGCGCCAGCGCCCGCTCGGCCCGGCCCAGGCACTGGGCGGCGACCTGCAGCCGGGTGCTGCCGAGCCAGGTGCCGGCCAGGTCGAAGCCGCGGCCCACCTCGCCGAGCAGCGCCTCCGCGGGGACCCGGACGTCGTCGAAGTCGAGGATCGCGTTGGTGTAGCCGCGGTGCGAGACGTTGCGGTAGCCGTCGTGCACCGCCAGGCCCGGGGTGTCGAGGTCGACCAGGAAGGTCGAGATCGCGGTCCCGCCGCCGGCGACGTCGGTCTGGGCGAAGAGGATCACGAAGTCGGACTCGTGGGCGTGGCTGATGAAGTGCTTGGTGCCGTGGATCCGCCACCCGTCCCTGTCGCGGACGGCGCGGGTGCGCATGCCGCGCAGGTCGGAGCCGGCGCCGGGCTCGGTCAGCGCGAGGCAGTCGCGTCGCGCGCCGCGCACGCCGGGCCCCCGGGTGCGCGACGGGTGCTCGGGCGGGCCGGCGAGCAGGATGTTGGAGGGTCGCCCCACGCACGTGTGCAGGGCGTACGACGCCTTGCCGAGCTCCTTCTCGAAGAGCACCTGGGTGACGTGGTCGAGGCCCGCCCCGCCGACCTCCTCGGGCATGTTGGCGGCGTAGATGCCCGCGGCGAGCGCCCGGTCGGCGACCTGCGCGGCGAGCTCGGGCCGCAGCACGCCGCTGCGCTCCACCTCCTGCTCGTGCGGGTAGAGCTCGCGCTCGACGAAGGCCCGGGTCGTCGCGACGACCGCCCGCTGCTCGTCGGTGAGTCCGAAGTCCATCAGTGGTCTCCCTCCAGGGCGGCGCGGGCGGCCGCCCGTCCGGTGCGCACGGCACCCTCCATGTAGCCCGCGACCCACTGGTCGGAGCCGCAGACGTAGAGCGGTGGCTCGTGGGTGCCGTGCCGCGGGCCGACGGCCACCACGTCGCCCGTGCGCCAGCTGGTGACGTAGCCCTGCGTCCACGGGTCGCTGCCCCACAGCCGCGTCCAGGTGCGCAGCGGGGCGAGCGCCCGCTCGCCGTAGAGCTCCGCGAGCTGGGCGACGGCCTCGCGCTCGCGGGTCGCGTCGTCGGTCGCGGCGAAGGCGGCGTAGCGCTCCGGAGGCACCAGCGCCGAGAGCACGCCCTCGCACTGCGGCCAGGTCGAGCCGAGCACCCCCTCGCTCTCGGCGAGCCCGCTCTGCCCCCGCTCGCGCCAGAAGGGGCCGTCGTACGCCGCGACGACCTTGGCCGCCCAGGCGTGCCGCTGCCGCCGCAGCGCGTCGAGCCGCGCGTCGCTGACGCCGGTGATCTCGAGGTCGCGCGCCGGCCCGCTGGGCACCGCCAGCACGACCGCACCGGCCCGCACCACCTCGCCCTCGCGCGTGGTCACGGCGCAGCCGGACGCCGCCACGTCGACGCGCGCGACCGGCGAGGCGAGGCGCACGTCGGGCAGGCCGTCGGCCAGGCGCAGGGCGACCGTGGCCGACCCCTCGGCCACGCGCTGGTTCTCCCAGACCGACACGTCGTAGGTGCCCGAGCCGCCGCCGACCGCGAGCTTGCGGGCGTAGGCGAAGAGGCTGGCGCGCTCGGTCGACCCGTCGGCGAGGCTCAGGTGCACCAGCTCCAGGGCCCGCAGCACGGCCGGGGTCGCGCCGGCCGCCCGCGCGAAGTCCGCGACGCTGGTGCGGTCGAGCCGCTCGAGGTCGGGGCAGCGCCACGGGTCGTCGGGGTCGATCGAGGCGACGACCTGCGCCAGCGCCCGCTCCACCTCCTCGTACGACGCGAGGTCGGCGGCGCCGAACCACGCGGGCGGCTCGCCGACGTCGACCGAGCCCGGCACCTGGCGGGTGATCGCGCCCGGCTCCGCGACGTAGGACGGCACCGTGGTGAGCCCCAGCTCCGCCACCAGCCCGAGGTACGCCGTGTGCCCGTCGCCGACGACCTCGCCGCCGAGCTGCACGAGCCGCCCGTCGGGGAGCGTGACCTGCTCGACGCGACCCCCGACCCGGTCTCGGGCCTCGAGCACGGTGACCGCGGCACCGCCGGCCACCAGGTCGCGGGCGCAGCTGAGCCCGGCGAGGCCGGCGCCGACCACGACGACGTCGGTCACCGCAGCACCACCGCGTGCTCGGGCAGCCAGCCGAGCTCGACGCGGGCGCCCGCCGTCCAGCGGTCGTCGGCGCTCATCCGGGGCAGGTTCTGCTCCAGCACCGTCAGCGTCACCTCCGGGGCGACGTCGACGAGGTACTGGGTGGTCGAGCCGTGGTAGCTCGACGCGACCACCGTGCCCGGCACGCGCACCATCGCGTCGGTGAGCTCGCTGAGCCAGATCTTCTCGGGCCGCACGGCGACGCTGACCTGCTCACCGCCGGTGAGCCCGTGCGGGCCGTGCACGGGGACGCGCAGCCCCTCGCAGACGTGCACGGCGCCGTCGCGGAAGGTGCCGGGCATCAGGTTGCTCGTGCCGATGAAGCCGGCGGCGAAGACCGACGTGGGGCTCTCGTAGACGTCCTCGGGCGTGCCGCACTGCTCGACGACGCCGGCGTTCATGATCGCGATCCGGTCGCTCATCGAGAGCGCCTCGTCCTGGTCGTGGGTGACGAAGAGGAAGGTGATGCCGACCTCGCGCTGGATCGACTTCAGCTCGACCTGCATCGCACGCCGCAGCTTGAGGTCCAGCGCGGCGAGCGGCTCGTCGAGCAGCAGCACCTGGGGCCGGTTGACCAGGGCGCGCGCCAGCGCCACGCGCTGCCGCTGCCCGCCGGAGAGCTCGGCGGGGCGCGCGGAGGCCCGGTCGGCGAGCTGCACCAGCTCGAGCGCCTCGCCCACGCGACGGTCGAGCTCGTTTCGGGGGAGGCGCTTGCGCCGCAGGCCGAAGCCGACGTTGCGCCGCACGTCGAGGTGGTCGAAGAGGGCGTAGGACTGGAAGACCGGGTTGACGTCGCGACGGTGGGGCGGGGTCGCGGTGACGTCGTCGCCACCGACGTGCACGGTGCCCGAGGTGGGGTCGGTGAAGCCGCCGACCATGCGCAGCGTGGTGGTCTTGCCGCAGCCCGAGGGCCCCAGCAGCGAGAAGAACTCGCCCCGGCGCACGTCGAGGTCGAGCGCGTCGACGACCGTGGTGCCACCGAAGACCTTGGTCAGCCCGCGCAGGCTGACCGCGGCGGACTCCGTGGTCGGCGCGACGGTGGTGGTCGGGGTCGGTGCGGTCATCGGCGCTCGCCTCCGGTCAGCAGGTCCAGGCCGGAGCCCTTGCGGTGGAACAGGCGCGGCAGCAGCAGCGCCGCCACGATCAGCAGCGCGGAGAAGGCGAGCACCAGCGTGCCCACCGCGTTGATGGCCGGGGAGACGCCGAAGCGGATCGAGGAGTAGATCCGCACCGGCAGCGGCTGCGGGTCGACCCCGGTGGTGAAGAAGGCGAGCACGAAGTCGTCGAAGACGAGCGCGAAGACCAGCAGCCCGGCGGCCAGCAGCGCCGGCACGAGCGCGGGCAGCGTGACCAGGCGCAGCGCCTGCCACGGCGTGCAGCCGAGGTCGCGCGCGGCCTCCTCGACCTCGCCCGAGAGCGCCGCCAGGCGGCCGCGCACGATCACGGTGACGTAGGCGATGGAGAAGGTGATCTGCGCGATCGTCACGGTCAGCAGCGAGAGCTTCAGGCCGACGCCGGTGAAGAAGACCAGGGCGGCGACGCCGGTGACGATCTCCGGCGTGACCAGGGGGAGCAGGGTGACCGCCCCGGCCACGCGGGCCGCGCGACCGCGGGTGCGCTCGAGGCCGAGCGCGAGCATCGTGCCGAGCACCAGCGAGCCCAGCGCGGCCACGGTGGCGATGCCGAGGCTGGCCCACAGCGAGCGCACCAGCGACTCGTCGGCGAAGAAGGCGGCGTACCACTCGGTGCTGAAGCCGCGGAAGGTCGCCAGCGACCGCACGCTGTTGAAGCTGAAGAGCACCACCGCGACGATCGGCAGGTAGAGCCAGGCGAAGAAGAGCACGGTGACCGCCACCCCGAGCCGCGGGGCGCGCTCGACGCGGGCGCTCACGCCTCCTCCCGGCGTCGGGAGGAGCTGCTGCGCAGGTAGCCGACCATGAGCACGGTCAGCGCGAGCATCAGGCCCACGGTCATCGCCGAGCCCAGGGGCCAGTTCTGGCCCTCGAGGAACTGCTGCTGCACCAGGTTGCCGATCATGTACGTCCGCGGGCCGCCGAGCAGCTGCGCGCTGACGAAGTCGCCCAGGGCGGGCAGGAAGACCAGCAGCATGCCGCCGGCCACGCCCGCGCGCGTCGCCGGGAGCGTGACGGCGACGAAGGTGCGCAGGGGGCCGTGGTAGAGGTCCTTGCCGGCCTCGATCAGCGAGGTGTCCATGCGCTCGAGGGCGGCGTACACCGGCAGGATCATGAAGACGACGTAGCCGTAGACGAGCCCGCCCACCACGGCGGTGGGGGTGTTGAGCAGCTGCACGCCGTCGGAGAGACCGGTGCGGCGCAGCAGGCCGTTGAGCATGCCCTCGTCGGAGAGCAGCGCCGACCACGCGTACATCCGGATCAGGTAGCTGGCGAAGAAGGGCACCACGATCATCGCCATCAGCACGCTCTTCCACCGGCCGCCGTGCAGCGCGATGGTGTAGGCCACGGGGAAGGCGATCAGCGCGCAGACCACCGTGGTCGCGACGGCGTAGGTCAGCGAGCGGAGCAGCAGCTCGAGGTAGATCTCGTCGAGCAGGGTGCGGTACTGGGTCAGTCGGAGCCCGAAGACCGGGCGGCCGTCGCGCTGCACCCGTCCGAAGGAGAGCAGCACCACGATCACCAGGCTGGAGACGAAGAAGGTGGCGACCCAGGCGGTGGGCAGCGCCAGCATCGCGCCCCACAGCCGGGTGCGCTGGCCCGCGGCCCGCGTCGTGGCCACCTCAGCCCGCCTTGATCTCGGTCCAGGTCGCCGTGCGACGTCGCACGGCGTCGGGGTCGAGCAGCCGGAAGACCAGGTCGTTCTCCAGGTCGGCCAGGCTCACCTGGGTCGCGGGCACGTCGGCCGAGAGCTCCTCGAAGTAGCCGGCGGCGTCGCGCACCGGCATCGGGTAGTAGAGCCACTCGATGTTGAGCCGGGCGTTGTCCGGCCGCAGGCACCAGTCGATGAAGAGCATCGCGGTGCCGGGGTGCTCGGCGTCGGCGGGGATGCAGTAGGCGTCGGAGTTGATCGGCGCCCCCTCGGTGGGCGCCAGGAAGTCGAAGGCGGTGGGGTCGTCGACCACGCCCTCGCGCAGGTAGAGGAAGTCACCGCTCCACATGTGGTGGATCCAGGCGTCGCCGCGCGCCATGTTGTTGACGTCGTCGGAGGAGAAGGCGCGCAGCACGTCCTTCTGGCTGACCAGCAGCCGCTTGATCTCGTCGAGCTCCGACTGCTTGGCGGTGTTGACCTCGTAGCCCAGCAGCAGCGCCCCCATGGCCAGGGCCTCGTCCTGGTCGTCGAGCGTGATGATGCGGCCCGCCGCCTGGGGGTTCCACAGGTCCTCCCAGCTGCCGGTCATGGTGTCGACCTTGTCGGTGCGCCAGCCGATGCCGGTCTTGTAGACGGTGAAGGGCACCGAGACGGCCGACCCGGCGTCGTACCAGGGGTCGTCGTAGTAGGAGCCCTCGTGGAAGACCTGCTCGGCGTTGGTCAGCTGGTCGCGGTCGATCCGCCGGATCCGCCGCTCCTGCCGCAGCCGGACCACCCACTTGGCGATGGGGAAGACCACGTCGTAGCGGTTGCCGGCCTGCAGCTTCGCGTACATGCCCTCCATCGAGTCGTAGTTGGTCTGGATGACCCGGACCCCGTACTCGCGCTCGAAGCCGCTGAGCACGTCGGGGTGCAGGTAGTCGGCCCAGTTGAAGTAGACGAGGTCGCCGTCGACCTCGGCCTTCGCCGACGCCGGGAGCGGCGTGCTGACCTCCGGCTCCTCGCCGGGCCAGTAGGCACAGCCGCCGAGCGCACCACCGGCCCCGAGCGCCAGGCCGCCCCGGAGCAGCGAGCGGCGCGAGACCCGGGGCGGCGTCCTCATGCAGGCGCCTGCTGCAGGGCCCGGTCGGGACGGGGGAGCGGACCGTCGTGGCCGAGCAGTCGTCCGACCGCGACCGCGAGCCGCTCGCGCACCGTCTCCAGCGCGAGGTCGTCCTGCGCCAGCACGCGGGCGCCCAGGCCGTCGCACAGCGCCACGGCGGTCTCGGCGAGCTCGCGCGCCTGGTGCGCCCCGACGGCGAAGACGCCGGCGTCGATCCCGTCGACGACGATCTCGGTGGCGGCGTCGTAGAGCTGCCCGTAGAGGTCGGCGCTGGCCCGGGCGAGCTCGGGCCGGCGCAGGCAGAGCAGGTCGAGCTCCTGCCACAGCAGCCAGTCGTGGCGCAGCCGGGCGTCGCTGGGCAGGCACCGGTCCAGGAAGGTGGAGAGCCTCCGGGCGGGCTCCTCACCGGCCCGCTCGAGCGCCTGCTGCGTCAGCGCGGAGGTGCGGGCGTGGGAGTAGCCCAGCACCTCGGCGAAGAGCTGCTCCTTGGTGGAGAAGTGGTAGTGGAGCAGTCCGGACGAGACCTGCGCCGCGTCGGCGATCCGGGCCATCCGCACCTGGGCGAGCCCGTCGCGCACGAGGCAGTCGGCTGCGGCGGCGAGGATGCGGCTCCGGGCCTCCTCGGCGGCGACCTCGCGGCGGGTGGGCTGGGTGCTCGGTGGTGGCAACGCGACGCTCCAGGGGTCGTCGACCGAAACTCTGACTGCTCAGTCAGTCAGCGATGCTAGGCTCGCCCCCCACCAGCGTCAAGGTCCAGGAGGACGGCGTGCGTGTGGACCTCAGGTCGCTCTTCGACCCCGCCGTGGTGGCCGTCGTCGGCGCGAGCGACGACCCGGCCAAGTGGGGGTCCATCCTCGCCGGGAGGGCGCTCGCGTCCGCCCGGCCCGGACGCCGCGTGGTGCTGGTCAACCGCGCCGGCGCGACGGTGCGGGGCACGCCCACCGAGACCTCCCTGCGCGCCGCCCGCGAGCGGATGGGCACGTCGCTGGAGCTCGTGGTGGTCTGCGTGCCGGCGGCCTCGCTCGTGACCACGGTGGCCGAGGCGGTCGATGCCGGTGCCCGGGTGGTGGTCGCCATCACCGCGGGCCTGGCCGAGCTGGGGGAGCACGGCGCGGCCGTCCAGGCCGAGGCGGTCGCGGTCGCGCGGGCGGGCGGGGCGCTGCTCGTCGGGCCCAACTGCCTTGGCGTCGCCGACACCACCACCGGCCTGCAGCTCGCCCACGCCCACCTCCCCGCCGGGGAGGTCAGCGTGCTGAGCCAGAGCGGCAACGTCGTGCTCGACCTGGCCGACCTGCTGGCCGCGCGCGGTCTGGGCGTCGCCCGCTTCGTCTCCCTGGGCAACCAGGCGCACCTCGACGTGGCCACCGCGATGCGCGCGTGCGTCGACCACGACGGCACCCGCGCGGTGGCGGTCTACGCCGAGAGCGTGGTCGACGGCCGCGCCTTCGTCGAGGCGGCCCAGGAGCTGGGCCGCGCCGGCAAGCCGGTGGTCCTGCTCTCGCCGGGGCGCTCGGCGGCCGCGGTGCGCGGCGCCGCCTCGCACACCGGCGCGATGACCAGCTCGCGCGCCGTGGTCGACGCGGCCTGCGCCGCGGGCGGCGTCCGCCGCGTCGACCACCCGGTGCAGCTCGCCGACCTGCTGGAGGGACTGCTGGGTCCTCGTCGCATGCCGGGCCGACGGGCGGCGGTGCTCACCGACGGTGGGGGCCACGGCGCCATGGCGGCCGACGCGCTCGAGGCGGCTGGGCTGCAGACGCCCGTGCTCTCCGACGGCACCCGGGGGAGGCTGGCCGAGGTGCTCTGGGCCTCCTCGACGACGGCCAACCCCGTCGACCTCGCCGGCGCCGGCGATCGCGACCCCCGCGCCTACGCCGCCGCACTGCTCGCGCTGCTCGCGGCCGACGACGTCGACGGCGTCCTGCTGACCGGCTACTTCGGCGGCTACTCGGAGCAGCCGGCGGGCGGCGTGCGCGACCTCGAGCTCGAGGCGGCGCACCGCATCGCCGACGCGGTGGCGGCGCAGCCCAAGCCGCTCGTGGTGCACACCATCTTCCCCCGCAGCGAGACCGCGACGGTGCTGCGCGCGGCCGGCGTCCCCGTGCACCGCGACGTCGACCGCGCCGCCGACGTGCTCGCCGGGCTGGTGCTGCGGTCGCTCCCCGCGCTCCCCGAGGAGGTCCTCCCGGCGCCCCCGGTGACCGACGCGTCGTACGACGGGGCGCGGCGGCTGCTGGCGGACGCGGGGGTCCGCCTCGTGCCCTCGCGCACGATCACCGACCGGGCGCAGCTCGGCGCGGCGCTGGAGGTCACGGGTCTGCCGGTGGCCCTCAAGGCGCTGGGTTCGCTGCACAAGTCCGACGCCGGCGGCGTGCTGCTCGGCCTGCCCGACGCGACCGCGGCCGCGACGGCGTACGACGACCTGGTGCGGCGTCTGGACCCGCCGGCGGTGTCGGTGGAGGCGATGGCCGACCTCGCCGACGGGGTCGAGCTCATCGCCGGCTGCGTGCGCGACCGGGTCTTCGGGCCGGTGCTCGTGGTGGGACTGGGCGGCGTGCACACGGAGGTGCTCGCCGACACCGCGTGCGCGCTCGCGCCCGTCGACCCCGACCGGGCCCGTGCCCTGCTGCTCTCGCTGCGCGGCGCCGCCCTGCTTGCGGGCGTGCGCGGCCGGCCGCCGGTCGACCTCGCGGCGGCGGCGCAGGCCGTGGCCACGGTGTCGCGGGTG
>JBQGFI010000165.1:0-5028 GCA_052040065.1 Marmoricola sp. | reverse complement strand
CCCGACCCTCGCGACCGCCGCGGGATCCTGGTGCGCCTCACCGACACCGGACGGCAGCGGGTCGACGGCGCCTTCGAGTCGCTGGTCGCCCGCGAGCGGGACCTCCTGGCCGGCCTCTCGCAGGACGAGCGCGACCGGCTGGCCGCCCTGCTGAAGGGACTGATGAGCCCGCTGGCCTAGGACGCGCCAGGCCTAGCCGAGCAGCTCGGCGGCCTCCATCCACTCCAGCTCGAGCTCCTCCTTGCGGTCGGTGAGCTCACCGAGCTCCGCCGTGAGCGCGGTGAGCCGGCCGTGGTCGGTCGCGGCCCCGGCCATCTGCTCGTGCAGCGCCGCCTCCTGCTGCTCGAGCCGCGCCAGCTGCCGCTCGACGCGCTCGACGGTCTTGCGGGCCGCGCGCTGCGCGGCCGGGTCGACGGGGGTCTCCGCAGGCTCGGCGGGCGCGACCGACGGGGAGGAGGGGGACGAAGCCGAAGAAGGCGACGAGGCCCGTGCACGACGGGTCTCGAGGTACTGCTCGACGCCGCCGGGGAGCATCGAGACGCGGCCGTCGCCGAGGAGCGCCCACACGCTGTCGGTGGTGCGCTCGAGGAAGTAGCGGTCGTGGGAGACGACCACGAGGGTGCCGGGCCAGGAGTCGAGGAAGTCCTCGAGCACGTTGAGGGTCTCGATGTCGAGGTCGTTGGTCGGCTCGTCGAGCAGCAGCACGTTGGGCTCCTCGAGCAGCAGCCGCAGCAGCTGGAAGCGGCGGCGCTCACCGCCGGAGAGGTCGCCCAGGCGGGCGGTCAGCTTGTCGCCGGTGAAGCCGAAGCGCTCCAGCAGCGAGGACGCCGTGATGTCGCGGCCGTCGGCCGTGCGGGTGAGGCGCCGCAGCCCCTCCACCGTGTCGAGCACGCGCGCCGTCGGGTCGACCTCGGGGATCTGCTGGGTCAGGTGCGCGAGCGCGACCGTGCGCCCGGTGCGGACCCTCCCCACGTCGGGCTCGACCTCGCCGGCGAGCAGCCGGAGGACCGAGCTCTTCCCGGCGCCGTTGACGCCGATCAGGCCGACCCGGTCGCCAGGGCCGAGCCGCCACGTGGCGTGGTCGAGCAGGGTCCGGTCGCCGCGGACCAGGTCGACGTCCTCGAGGTCGACGACGTCCTTGCCCAGCCGCTGGCTGGCGAAGCGCTGCAGCTCGAGGCGGTCGCGCGGGGGCGGCACGTCCTCGATGAGCTGGTTGGCCGCCTCGATGCGGAACTTCGGCTTCGACGTGCGCGCCGGCGGACCGCGCCGCAGCCAGGCCAGCTCCTTGCGGGCGAGGTTCTGCCGGCGCTGCTCGCTGGCGGCGGCCTGGCGCTGCCGCTCGGCGCGGGCCAGCACGAAGGCGGCGTACCCGCCCTCGTAGGCGTCGACGACCCCCGCGCCGTTGCCGGCCGGGTGCACCTCCCAGGTCAGCTCGCAGACCTCGTCGAGGAACCACCGGTCGTGGGTCACCACCACGAGCGCGGAGGTACGCCGCGCCGCCGCGCGGCCGCGCAGGAAGCGTGCGAGCCAGTCGACCGCCTCCACGTCGAGGTGGTTGGTGGGCTCGTCGAGGATCAGCAGGTCGTGGTCGCCGAGGTGGTCGTGCAGCAGCAGCTCGGCCAGCGAGCACCGGCGCCGCTCGCCCCCGGAGAGTCCCTCGACGCGACGCTCCAGGTCGATGCCGACGAGCAGCTCGGCGACCACCTCGCGCGTCGTGGCGTCGCCCGCCCACTCGTGGTCCTCCCGCCCGCCGAGCACCGCCTCGCGCACCGTGGCCGAGGGGTCCAGGTCGTCGCGCTGCGCCAGGTAGCCGACGCCGAGGTCGCCGGTGCGGGAGACCCGGCCGGAGTCGGGCGTGCTGCGGCCGGCGACCAGGTCGAGCAGCGTGGTCTTGCCGTCGCCGTTGCGGCCGACGATGCCGATGCGGTCGCCCTGCCCGATGCCGAGGCTGACCTCGTCGAGCAGGATGCGCACGCCGTAGGACTTGGTGACCCGCTCGAGGTTGACCAGGTTGGCGCTCACCGGACCGGCTCCACGACGTGGGCGCCGGCCACGGGGCCCGGCGCGACCAGCGCGGTGACGCCGGCCTCGGCGAGCCGCAGCCGCGTCGCGGTGGCGTCGCCGTGCGTGGCGGCGTACGCGAGCAGGGTGGGCCCGGACCCCGAGAGCAGGACCGGGCCCTGGTGCACGTCGCGCAGCCGGCGGGCCTCCGCGGCCAGCTCGGGGCGCAGCGAGAGCGCGGCGTCCTGCAGGTCGTTGGCCAGCAGCGCGCCGACGCCGGTCACGTCGCCGGCGGCCAGCGCCGCGACCAGGCCGGTCGGCGGCTCCGGGGGCCCGGCGTCGGGCCGCAGCCGGTCGAGCTCGCGGTAGACGGCGGGGGTCGAGAGCCCCTCGGCCGAGGGCAGCACGACCCACCAGCAGGAGCCGGGCGCGGGCAGCGCCTCCACCGCCTCGCCGCGACCGGTGCCGCGCACGGTGCCGCCCAGCAGCGCGAAGGGCACGTCGCTGCCGAGCCGCGCCGCCAGGTCGAGCAGGTCGTCGTCGGCGGTGTGCAGGCCCCAGAGCCGGTCGAGCGCCACCAGGGTCGCGGCCGCGTCGGCGCTGCCGCCGGCGAGGCCCCCGGCGACGGGGATGCCCTTGTCGACCACGAGGTGCGCGGCGCGACGCACGCCGTGGTGGTCGGCGAGCAGCCGGCCCGCCCGCACGGCCAGGTTGTCGTCGTCGAGCGGCACGCCGGCACAGTCGACCTCGCCGACGGGGCGCACCTCGACGCCCCAGCTGGCGGCGTCGGCGACCGTGACGTCGTCGTAGAGCCCGATCGCCTGGTAGACGGTGTCGAGGTCGTGGAAGCCGTCGGCGCGCGGTCCTCCGACACCGAGGGCGAGGTTGACCTTCGCCGCGGCACGCACGGTGAGCGTCATCCGAGCGCCTCCGCCAGGCGCACGAAGTCGGCCAGCGCCAGCTGCTCGCCGCGGGCCATCGGCTCGAGCCCGGCGGCGGCCACGGCCGCCTCGGCGCGCTCGACGGAGCCGGCGACGCCGCGCAGCGCCTGCCGCAGCACCTTGCGCCGCTGCGCGAAGGCGGCGTCGACCACGGCGAAGACCTGCTCGCGGCTCGCCGTCGTCGCCGGCGGGTCGCGGCGGACCCAGGCGACCAGGCCGGAGTCGACGTGCGGTGCCGGCCAGAAGACCGAGCGGCCCACCGTGCCGGCGCGGCGCAGCTCGGCGTACCCCGCCGCCTTGACCGACGGCACGCCGTAGACCTTCGAGCCGGGTGCCGCCGCCAGCCGGTCGGCCACCTCCAGCTGCACCATCACCATGCCCCGCTGCAGCGACGGCAGCAGGCCGAGCAGGTGGAGCAGCACCGGCACCGAGACGTTGTAGGGCAGGTTGGCCACCAGCGCGGTCGGCGGCTCCCCCGGCAGCTCGGTGACGCGCAGCGCGTCGGCCAGCACCACCTCGCAGCGGTCGGCGCGGCCGGGCGCCCGCTCGGCGATCGTCGCCGGCAGCGCCCCGGCGAGCACGGGGTCGACCTCGACGGCGACCACGCGGCGCACCACCTCGAGCAGCGCGAGCGTGAGCGACCCCAGGCCGGGCCCGACCTCGACGACGACGTCGTCGGGACCCACCTCGGCGTCACGCACGATGCGCCGCACCGTGTTGGCGTCGATGACGAAGTTCTGCCCCCGCTGCTTGGTGGGGCGCAGGTCGAGGGCGGCGGCGAGCTGACGCACCGACGCCGCCCCCAGCAGGCTGGGGGCGGCGTCGGACGAGGTCACGCCGTGAAGGGTATGCGTCAGCCGAACTGCGCTCCGCAGTGCGGCCAGGCGCCGTAGCCGCCCTCGGCGGCGGCGACCCGGTTGGCGACCGCGATCTGCTGCTCGCGGGAGTTCTGGTGCGGCATCCCCTGGCCGCCGTACGCGCGCCAGGTGGAGGGCAGGAACTGCAGGCCGCCGTAGTAGCCGTTGCCGGTGTTGGCCGCCCAGTTGCCGCCCGACTCGCACGCGGCGATGGCGTCCCAGACGCCGCCGTTGGCGGAGGACGACGGGGTCGCCGGCGCGGCGGGCTTGGTGCCGACCTCGACGAGGCCCTCGACGGGCTCGCGGACGACCTCGGAGCGCACGACGCGGGTCTTGACGCGCTCGCCGTTGACCACGTGGTGGCGGTAGGTCACGTCGCGGACGCCGTCGCGGCTCTCGCGCACGGTGCGGGTCTCACCCTCGGGCAGCTCGTCGTTGTCACGCTCGACGGTGCCGGCCTGGATCGGCTCCTGGGCGACGCGCTGGGTGTCCTTGCGGATCTTGGTGACCACGACGCGGTCGCCGTCCTCGAGCTCGGCGCCGCGCGAGGGGCGCACCTGGTCGTCGCGGTCGACCTCGACGCCGGCCTCCTCCAGCAGGTCGTCGACGGTCAGCACCGGCTCGGTGACCGCGCGCTGCTCCTGGGCGCCGTACTTCAGCGTGATCTTCTTGGGCGTCACGACGTCGATGGCCATGCCCGAGCGGTCGATCTCGGCGCTGCGGCTCACCGACAGCGCGGCGCCGGCGAAGCGCATGCCCAGGTCGGAGAGGGCGGCGGAGACGTCGGTCGCGGTGGTCCAGAAGGTGCGCTCCCGGCCGTCGATCGTCATCTCGAGCGGGCGGGCCAACCGCACCGAGATCTCGGAGCCGTCGCTCACCTCCGTGGCGGGGCCGGGCACGACCTGGTCGCGCTCACCGGTCTCGATGCCCTCCCCCTCGAGCACCTCGCCGACGGTGCCGGCCATGGTGCGGACCTCGACCGGCTCACCGTCGACCAGCAGGGTCACGGTGCGGGTCATCGCGGCGTACGCCGAGGTGCCGGCGACGGCGAGGACCAGGACGGCCGCGAGGCCGAGGGCGAGGATCTTGGACTTGCTGAGCTGCGACAGGCGGACGCGCACGGTTCTCCAGTGGGTCTGTGGTCCCGGGCCACGGGTCCAGCGGCACCAGCCTCGTCACGCGTCACTGCGCGACCGGCTCCCCCCAGGCGCTCACCGGTGCTTCGTGCG